>JAJYFT010000023.1 GCA_021790815.1 Actinomycetes bacterium | reverse complement strand
TTTCGGCAACCATTCTAACTGCCCGTTCCTTAAACTCAGGGGTAAATACCCTCTTTATTTTCTTTGTTTCTGACATAACTCTATCCTTGTACATATTGGGAGTCTCCATCAAAACCAGTACACCTCAACTAGCAGGCTGTGTATAGTTTCAAAAGGCGTAGAGCATAAAGATTTGAATCACACTTGCCAATTTCCTATAGAGAAGTTAGAGCCGTATATTTAGCTGCATTCTAATGAGAGATTGTCATTGTAATTTGTCCATTTCTTGCTCTCTGGGCTGAAGTGCCCACGGTTTTAAGTGATATAGACGTAATAATCTAATGTTCGGGCGAAGCTCGAACTAATGCTACTAATCTCATAGGACTTTAAATTTAAGGTTTCTTAATCTTGCTGCAAAAGACTTTATCTATACGGCTTCATCAAAAACACTTAGGTTAGTTGTCGTTAAATCTGACTATATCACTCTGATAACTGTTGTTCCAAGTTTTGTTTACAGGCTACAACGATGATACCGAATTGCAGTCATATTGCAGGCATTTCATAAATTGTAAGTAATTGCTAAATCGTGTTGTCTCTATTGTTGCTTTAATGCGAAATATTTTCTGACATAGAGGAGTCTTCTAATCGCTTATTTGGGGGCTATGTTGTAAAAACTAAATGGTTATGTCAATCCTAAAGTTCAATATTTGTAATATTTACGTTGCTTGTTTTAATGGTAATGTTTCTAATTTCAAAGCATAATGACCCAGCACGATTAAAATTACTTTCCATCAGCCAAAAGTTTTTGAAATTCATAAAAGACTGGTGTTCTTCCGTTGTAAAAAGAAAGTAAGCCTTGAGTACTATTTGGGCGGGGCGAGTACGATGCAAAAAAGTCAGTATAGAAAGGAACAACTCCAGTTGCACCAATATACTGAGCGTAATTAATTAAAAAACTTGCCCAACTAACATCTAAGTTTGAACTAGCTCTGGAGTCTCCAGTTTTAGCTGTGGTAGAACTCCAGGCTTCAGCTATCCATATTTGTTTTCCGCCGCCGCCATTTGATTGAAGAAATTGAGCCGTATTTTCAAATGCGGTAGCGGTGTAGATGTCGAAACCAATGTAGTCTAACTGCTTAAGTTGGATTGCTCCTTGTAATATTTCGCTATCAATTTTGCCACTAGGTGAACCATTGTAAAGATCGCCCGAAACTGCTATCCCCACTTTAGTATTTGGCGAAACAGACTTAACAGCGGTTATAAGTGACTTGAGCAAAGATATCCACTGACTCGTTTGTTCAATCTGTTGATCTTGAGGGCTAGAAGTATTGCGAGAAATACCAGCTATCATTGGAATATACCACGGTGGTTCTTTTATCACCGTATAGTAAGCGGGATGATAGAGTTTAGCTAAAGTTGTAACTCTTGTAACCCAATCAGCCTTGAATTGATCCCAATTTTCTCGGTGGTGTCTGTAGTATTCGGCGCTTGCATCAGCGAGCATTAAAGCCTTGCCTTTTGATTTAATCTCGCTCGTAATAGTGTTTTCTTCAGTAATTGTATTTGGAAGATTAATTATCCACGGATCATAACCCATATGAATAGTGATACCAGTTGTACCGGTTTGATCGAGCATATTGAGATTTTCGTTTACAACTTGAAGCGTAGTACCATAATTTTCCACGTTGTCATAACTATCTGACTCAAGCATAGGATAGACCAGAACGCGATAATGTTTAGACGCTTTAAAGTTCTGTGAATAAGAATTCATCCAACTTGTTGTTATTGTTCCATCCGTGGGAGCAACAGTTGTAGTTGTTATTGACGAAGTTGGTGACGGAGACGCAGAAGTGACTGATGAATGTGTTGAGCATTGTGATGTGACCACTACTAGACACAGAAGAACTAGTGAAACAATTAAGTTATTTCTTACGCGGTTTTTAGAAATCAAAGTAGATATAAGTTTAGGCGATACTGTATATTATTTCCAGAACGGTCATCATTTAAATGTGATGCTGTCAATTAAGAGCTAATCCAGAAAGCAATGATCCTGAATCTCAACGTTCTAGTAAAATAATTTGGCTCATCCGACAACTGTGTGGGTAACTGGATAAAGATCTAGTCCGCCCAGATGAAAAAGTATTGCTGTTTTGAAGTGCTCTTGATTACGGTATCCTCTTGCTTTTACCTTAATTGCTTGAATCCGTGAATTTAACCCTTCTGCATGAGCATTTGTGATTCTAAAGTCAAAATAAGTTATCATTCCTTCAAAATGGCGCTTTAGTGTTTTAGCAGCTTTAATTATTGGTTCCAACCTTGAATGTGTGGCCCAGTAGTACCATCTCTTGAAGTGTTCAAGTCCTTGAGCCTTGGTTGATTGTTCCCAGAATAACCTTAAATTCTCTTTGATTGCCCAGGCTCTTGAAGTTTTGAGATCAAGTGCCTTTAGAGAATTAAAACGATCTCGGTGTTTATCGGGTAGGTTTTCTTCTGAATAGAGCCACAAATACTTTGATCCAGTCAAGGTCTTATCTCCAACTTTAAAAAGTGTTCTGGACTCTTGTTTTCTAACGCCATCAACTCCCGTACCCATGATTTTCATAATATGGTATCGATCAAATACTATTTTCTCTTCTGGATTATTCAAGTGAGTTTTGACAGACATTATGTATGGATCCCACATATCCATAGAAACTGCCGAAACTGCCTCTAGCTGGTCTTTTCCTAACTTTTCAAAGAAGGTATCTAGACTCTCATGTTTTCTGTCTTCAATTACGTCAACTACGGTGGATTGCTCGACATCAGATACTACGGTTACGTATTTATGACCTTTAGCTACTGCTTTTTCATCTACGCCAATTAGTTCTGGAGCCACAGCACCTCTTTTGGCAAGCCCCCTCTTAACTGCCTTATCCATTATGTGCCAGGCTTCATCCCAGCTGATATCTAATATAGCTCTAGCACCATCGACATCACAGTGGCTAAGAATGTCAATCGCAAGTCGTTCAAATAACATCGTGAATCTAGAATTAGGTTCGGCAAAGGGCAAGGTTATCTGGTGAATGCCATCAACTTCACAATTAATTCTTGGTGGGCAAGCATGGATAAATGTATGGAACTGGCAACTGTCCAAATGCCTCCAAATTCGTTCTTGGGTATGATCGTAAACTGGGCGTTCAACGTCACATTTTGGGCACATAAACTTAATCTTTGAAGCATGCTCTAAATACACATCAACACTTCTTGATTCCAAATTAAGTTCTACTCGTTCAACTCTCCAGGGGGAGTTAATGCCTAAAATCTGCTCGTAAAGTTCTTTGTCTCTCATGTAGATAATTATCCACTAAAATTACCTTGAAGATACAATTACCCACAGAAAAGCCAGAAGAGCCAATAATTTAAATGAAATTATTTAGGTGAAATGATTTCCGATTCGATTATAGTTATTAGATCTTTTCAACCATTAATGTTAACTCAACTTGATTGCCAGTGAAATTATACCCACTTGTCGGTCCTGATGGAGTTTCAAATGTTCCAGATAGTGACCAGGCTGAGGATTTGGCAATAATTTCCATTCCACCAGACCCACCTTGGGGTGGTTGGCCAGTGAATCCTTTTGACGTTAAGAGGCGATAGTATGAGTTTGCTGCAGCACTAACTGGACCTGGAACAGCAAAATATATGTCAAAGTATGTTGTCGAAGTGTTGTTTCCGCTTAAGTTTCCGAGTACTTTGGCGCCATCGGGGAGAGGAACGTCTTTAGGGAAGTTTGATGGAATTCCTTCACTGGACGACATTGAGTTGCCGTTCTGCGATATAACGACACTCGAGCCAGTTTTACTGTATTGTATAGAAGCCTGACTTGGAATTTGGATTGCAGGATGTGAGGAGCCACAGGCACCTAGAAGACACCCACCAACCACTAGCAGAATAACTTTGTTTCTTATATCAAATAGTTTCATTACGTTCCTTTTTGTCATTCATAGTAGCATTTCACAGCTACCTAAGCTCTTCCAAGAAGTTCTCTAGCGCCGCCATAAGTTCTAGGTAGCCTGAGAAAGCTACAACGACTGAATTGGATGGATTGTAAATTCGCCCTTGAATTTGATCGCTTTCAAAGATCTCTAAATTCAATGTGATCTTACTTTCCATCCCTCCTCCAATTCATTATAGCGTTATATTGAAATAAGCTTAGATTCAGTGTACTGTTTTGAGGGAGATGTGTCATCGGGAAAGTTCCCTATTTTTTAGGTGAAGTGGAAGTAAGATTCACACATGTTCATAAAAATCGAATGAATTGTTTGGGTGGTAAAGCACGAAATGTCCATACATGAAAATTTAAATTGTAGCGAATTGGTTGGGCGAGAACGAACTATTGATTCTGTGGCATCATTTTTGTCGGACGTTAAAAACTCGCACGGCGGCGCTAAATTCATTGTAGGCCCCCCAGGTATCGGCAAGTCTTCTATCCTTAAAACGACTCTTAAAAATGCAGTCGGCTTTAATCTGGTTAATTTGGTTTGTACGGAGGTCCATTCTGGGCAGCCTTTTGGGATCCTTTTTGAATTGATCGATGAAATGAATGGTAAATTCTCGAACGGTAGTTCATACAACCTCTTTGCCATGTACAAATACATATTTGATTTATTTAAATCAGTTTGCAAGAGTCCAACTCTAATTGTTGTAGACGATCTTCAGCTGATTGACGCAGATTCTTTAAAAGTTTTAGAGTTGCTTGTGAGGCGAATTAATTCGATTCCTCTTGGATTTTTGAGTGCACTGCGTAAGACCCCACCTCAAGCAATTGAAATTGCTAAGCTCCTAGAGAACGAAGGTGCAGCAACTTTTGAAGAGCTTGAACCATTATCTTTCGAGAGTTCCGTCATGCTCATTGAAAGGGAAATAAAATCTAAGATTGGTGATCGAAGAGCTAGAGAGGTTTACAATCTATGTTCGGGGAATCCTCTATTGCTTAAGATTGTTTCTGCCAGCAACATGGTTACAAACTGTTTGTCTGATACTAGCATTGGACTGGAGCCATCTTCTTTTCTGAGAAGTTTGTCAGATAAGGATTTTACAAATGCAGGAGATAATTTCGTTGATTCGGGTTTAAACATAAAGTCAATGAGTAGTAAGCTTCTTCTTTCAAGATTTGCTGGAGTAAATGTAGAAAGCCTCAAATTCTTGCAAGCAGCATCAGTCTTGGGAACAAACTTTCGGATATCCGATGCATTTGAGATATCTGGCCTAAATGAAGGTAAATTTGTTGAGGCAACTAATAACATTAGGGGCCTTGGATTGATTGAAATTCTTGATCAACGATTTTATCGATTTATACATCCTTTGTTTAAAGAAGTCATATACAATGACATGAATGAGATAGAAAGATCAAGGTTGCATTTAAATTGCGTAAAACTATTTGTATCGTTGGACAGGGACATATCTGAGGTAGCCTTTCATATAATCAGAGCTAAAGGTTCAGGTAGCTTTAATGTCGAAAAACATTTATTTGAAGCTGCTAAGAAAGCAATGTCGAAGGGTGCAAACGATACTGCTCTTTACTACCTTGAAGAGATATTGAAATCAAACGACGAAGTTTCAGACCCTCAAATATTGATAGAACTTGGGTTTGTTTATCACTCTAAAGGAAATATTTTTAAGGCCACGGGAATTGCAAATAGACTTTTGCAAATGAAAAACCTGAATAAGAGTGAAAGGTGCGATGCACTTAGGCTGATATCTCGTTGCCATACACTTGAATTAATTCTAGGCATTGATAATAGAAGTATGCGCGAGTTTAGAAAGATCTCCGCAAGTGAAATATATCATGAACTTAAGGTCCTTAATCGAACAAAAGCCGCTGAAATTCTTCTAGAGTCGTCATTTACAAGTTGGTTATTTTCTGGGAGACTTGGTGTTGGAGGGAAGACTCCGTCTGTAATTGAGAGTGTAAAAAATCTTGGGATAATCGACCCATTCATACTCAGTTCATCATTAACGGCAGATGGAATAGTTAAATTGTTCAATTGTGACCCTGAAGGCTATAATTTGATTGAAGACGCTGTAAACCTAATATCTAAAAGTGAGGATTTTAGATTAAAGGCTGCCACATCTAGTTGGAATCCCATTTGGGGCCAAATGATGGTTCTTAAGTGCAGTGAAGATTATGAACTTGAGAATGAAATTTATGACGATGCCATAAATTACGGTAATGCCAATGGTCTTGAACTCGCTAGCGCGTTCTATGCTGTATCTCATTTTGATGTGCTCATTAGAATGGGGAAATTGCCGGAGGCTTTAAGTTTAATTGATATGCTTAACGACTTAACTCTTATCGTGCCCTCAGTGCATCCCTTTGTCGCAAGTAATTTGGCTATTTTTTATAGCGAGTTTGGTGATACAAAGAATACGCGGAGGTGGTTGGCGGAAGCTAAGGCCTCAGTTCCTAAGAGAGCGGGGCTAAGTATTTTTATTCAGTTGCTTGTCTCATCAACTCAAATCCAATATTTGTTAGGTTCAGGTAATGTCTTAGAGGCATGTGAGGTGGCGCAGAACGCAATAAAAATTGCGAAGAAAATGAACTTTAGAAACCCTTGTTTGTTGCCGTGGTTTAAGGCGGCAATTGATGCCTTATTTGCTGGTAAAGCTGTGGGCGATATCCAACGTGTGGTCAATCTATTAGAGGATGCGCTGGCTGACTTAACTTGTAAAACTCCGCAGGCTGTACTCAGCTACGGCAATGCCCTCAAATCTGACCTCGAAGGCAAGTATGAACTCTCAGAATTTAATTTTGAAAACGCACTTGTGTTGCTCAGATCCATATCTAGCCCTCTTGTTTTAGGTGAGGTGCTTCTTAGTTATGGTCGGTTTTTGCGTAGAAAAAAAGAGATTACAAGATCTCGAAGAATTTTGGCGGAAGGACTTTTCGTTTTACAAAATACTCAAGCCAACAGACTTATTTTAATGCTAGAACAAGAATTAAGCGCTACCGGGGGTCGTAAAAGTAATGTTTCACCTTACTCCAAAGAACTTACAAAACGCGAGACTGCAGTAACTTCTTTGGCCAGTAAAGGGCTAACTAATATTGAAATTGCAGCAAAGCTCTATATTTCATCTAAGACCGTTGATCACCATTTATCAAGGTCGTATGCAAAGCTTGGGATTAAATCGAGAAGAGAGCTTCCTGAAGTGATTGAAGAGCAAGGATAGCTGATAGCTGCATTTGAACGTCGACGTCAAAATGAGCTTGTTAGCAATTGGCAAGCATGCGTTAGGAATTGGCATATTTATTTCAACTTGAGATTTATACATTTCGATAGATATTTTCGCTCATATTTTAAGTGAGCAAGTTAAGAGAATAATAAAAAATAGCTGTAACTTGTTACGTTTGGCCAAGTAAATCGTGATAGTACCTAAATCAATAATTGTGAGATTATAAAAAAATGGTAAAAACTTTCAACTTAAAAAACCAATTCACTACGTTTGGTTAGCCGCGATTATTCACTCAACCATATAATTTAAAGCTACCCATGCGCGAAAATATTACCTTGATGCCGGTAAATATGCGTTAGAACTAAAAGTTTTCCAACAAAAGAGAAGGCATTTACTAAATTACTACAATCATTACTAAGCGGTTATTGTGGGAACGGGTTGAAATCAGGTTGCTAGCTTTGCTGGACTTGGTGAGATGGTTTCAACTGCTTTGTTGGGAAGGAATTTTGAATATTGCTGAACTAAAGATCTTAAGGTTCGGGCTCTAACAGATGCCAGCTAAAAAGGTCACCCCCGAAAGACAAATAATGTTAAAGCTCTCCTGGCTAAAGGCAGAACAGCTTCAGGCTTATCAGAAAATTCTCGATATCAGTTGAGATCAAATAAGTCCAAAGATAATTACAAGTTTAAAAGATTCTTCGCTCACAAAAATCAAATAAAAACTGTTCCAAACATTATCAAGGACCTCACATCACCGAACCCTAAACAACTATGAGAGGTAATGATTGATAAGTTTGGGCTTCATAGATAAAATTCGCCACTTGATCCCACCAATTCTGCCATTCTATGAATAATAGCGGCAGTTGCAGTTCTCTTTTTAAAAGAGTAGGATTAGATGACATTTTAAAGTCTTTAAAGTTAACTCTAAAGCAGGAATCTTTAATAAAAGCTCAAGTGATAGCACGTTTAATATTTCCTGGTAGTGAACTTTCAACACATAGATTTCTAACAAAGAAAAACTCACTACCTGAGTTTTTAGATGTTGATCTATCATCAGTTAGTAAGAACCAGATCAGTTGATGCGGTGTTTATAGGAGGAGCAACTGATGCAACGTCTCTTAGCAAAGTTCAGGTATATATGAGTGCGAAGAATGGATAGGTGAATGGAGGAGAGTTAGAGAATGGAGATACTTCATTTGGCGCAGATCTTCTCAGTAAAGGCAATGTTTTAATATCAGGAGGAGTTGCGATGTTACCGGCAAGTGGAAATGCTGAAAATCTGAAACCATTAGATAACGTTGAAACTTACCCGTAGAAGCTGAAAAAGCAGCAGCTAAATATGGCAAGAGGCCAACATTTAAAATTGGAGCAAACGCATCCATTCCGTCTTCAGATTATTTTTGGATCGCATATCCTTTCATAATATTAATAACTCTTTTAATCGGACTTAGTCTATGGGTTCTAAAGAAAATAAAAAGTCCTTAGATTAATTGTCTACTTGAAATTGTCAGGCACATAGATACCTCTTCAAATACTAAGCTGTAATTTAAATCCATTAGAAAATGTATCTTCTTATGGTAACGAAAATGCTTTTGATGGAATAGATTGGCTATTAGAAGTTCTACTCATTCGAGATTTTATGAGCCCAAGCATAGTCAGCTTTCCCAGCTGCGCTTCTTTTAACTTTGTGAACCCGGACTATTTTCTTTGGAACCTTAAATTTGGCAAGTGAGCAACTTAAAAATTTAACTATTTCGTTGTCAGTTACGCTTGAATTTTCATATAGTTCAATGACGGCACAAACCTGAGATCCCCAACGCTCGCTTGGAATCCCTACTACTATAGCGTCTACTATCTCGGGATGTGATACGAGAGCAGTCTCTACTTCTTCCGCAAATACTTTTTCACCACCTGTGTTTATTGTGACTGATTCTCGACCAAGTAGTTCTACCTGGCCATTTTCCAAAAGTCTGGCTCGATCGCCTAGTATTGCTACTCTTTCGCCGCCAACCTTAATGAAAGTCTTCATTGATTTTTCTTGATCGTTTAGGTAGCCAAGTGGTATGGGACTCGTTTTTGCGAGCCATCCAATCCCGTCGTGACCTTTATCTAGAATATGTTGAAATGCTTCATCAACGACGATAGTGCCAGGGTTAGGGAAGAACTTTCCTGTATCTACCTCGCTCCCGTTTCGAGATATATTGGTTAATATTGCGCCTGACTCGGAAGATCCTCCAACATCAGCAATTATGATATTAGGAAGATTCTTAAGGAGGCGCGCTTTTACGTCTTTAGTCGTAATTGCTCCACCAGTTGCAATAAATACAAGTGATGAAGTGTCATAGTGGTTTTTTTCTAGTTCCTCACAAAGTGGTCGAGCAAAAGCATCGCCAACTATCACAGTAGATTCAACCTTTTCTCTTTCAACAGTTCTCCAAAAGTCAGCTGCGTCAAATCGCTTTACGTCATCAGGTAGAGCTATGGTAAATCCTGCAAGCAGGTTTCCAAGGGCAACCCACTGAGATGCGCCGTGCATAAAGGGAGGAAGAGGCATCGATACCGCTCGACTTGCATTGACTGCCCCATTTGCAATCGCTTCAATAGATATTGGAGCTACTCCAAGGCGTGCAGCAAAAACTTTCATGGAGACTTCGTAGATGTCTTTTTGATACCATAAGGTCCCTTTAGGCATACCCGTTGTTCCGCCGGTGTAGAGAATGTAGAGATCACTTGGATCAGGCTTTCCAACATTTTCTTCAAGAAATGTTGGATATGTATTGGTAATCGATAGCAGAGCATCTTCATAGTCAACTGCGCCATCAATCAGAATATCGTTGTTATTTTCTTTGACACAAAGAAGTAACGGTTTTATTTTGATGTGTTTTAGGGCCTCGGACAAAGTGTTTGAAAATGATGAATGAAATATTATTGCAAATGGTTTTGCATCATTAAGCAGGTACGCAAGTTCGTCACTTGTGTACTTATAGTTGATATTAAATGGTACTGCTCGTGTAGCGTATGAACCAAAAGTCCCCTCAATGTACTCATTTCCATTATAAAGATAAAGGCCAACATGATCCTGCCCCGATTCCCAACCGTTTAAGGCTTGCTGTGGCTTTTTAACTCCTTTCTCACACAAGTAAGTAGCGAGTTTAATGGAACGTTCACGAAGATCATTGTAGGTTAGGCGTATATTGCCGTGTATAAGAGCTATGCGATCAGGTATAGCAGTAGCAACTGCATCAAAAAGTTCCCAATGGTTAAAAGACATTGATCTCCAATTTAATGCATTCAATAAATATTTGTCCACTTGAAATGAGGTAATCACTATTTAAATCGATCAATTTGACAGCTTATGGATATTGTCAATAAAGTCATTAGTGACAGTACATAACTTTAGAAATGAGAGGTGTTATTTTGGGAGAGAGAACGTTTGTAATTGGTGTTGGCATGACAAAGTTTGAAAAGCCTGGTTCTCGAGATTGGGATTATCCAGACATGGGAAGAGAAGCGGGTAAAAAGGCGCTCGACGATGCTGGGATTAGTTACTCGGAGGTAGAGGCTGCCTTTATTGGCTACTGCTACGGTGATTCAACTGCCGGGCAGCGTGCTTTGTATGAACTTGGGATGACAGGCATCCCGGCAGTTAATGTAAATAATAATTGTTCAACAGGTTCGAGCGCTCTTTTCCTTGCAAGGAGATTTGTTGAAGGTGGCTTATCGAACTGCGCATTAGCGATTGGCTTTGAAAAGATGGAAAAAGGATCGTTAGGGCTTAAATTTATGGACCGTACTCCACCAATGGACAGACATTTTATGGATATGAAAGATAGAAGGGGAGTTGTCGCCGCTCCTCCGGCTGCCCAAATGTTTGGAAATGCTGGAAGAGAGTATATGGAGAAGTATGGGGTCACAAAAGAAGTGTTCGCAAAAATTGGAGAGAAAAATCACCGCCACTCAGTAAACAATCCATATTCACAGTTTCAAGATGAGTATACCTTGGAGGATATATTAAATGCTCCGATGATTTATGATCCCTTAACCAAACTTCAGTGTTGTCCAACCTCAGATGGAGGTGGTGCCGCAATTGTCGCATCGTTGAGCTTTGTTCGAGAACACGGCTTGGAAGCACAAGCAGTTGAAATAGTAGCTCAGGAGATGACTACAGATTTTGACTCGACTTTTTCAGGAAGCGATATGAGCTTAGTGGGATTTGATATGACAAGAGCGGCCGCTGAAAAAGTGTATGAAAAGTCCGGATATGGTCCTGAAGATATTGACGTTATTGAACTTCATGACTGCTTTAGTGCAAATGAACTCATCACATACGAGGCACTCAAGTTGTGCGGCGAAGGCAAAGCTGGTGAATTAATAAATTCAGGTGCAGTCACATACGGTGGTTCGGTAGTTGTAAACCCATCGGGTGGTTTAATCTCAAAAGGACATCCTTTGGGCGCAACCGGGCTTGCTCAGTGTTCAGAACTAACTTGGCAGCTTAGAGGCAAGGCAGACAAAAGGCAGGTAACGGGAGCGAAAATTGCTCTGCAACATAATTTAGGGCTCGGGGGAGCAGCTGTTGTTACGATGTATAAAGGAGGCACTTTAAATTGACAAGCCTTGAAGGAAGAGTGATTATTGTTACTGGAGGCGGAAGAGGAATTGGACGCGAGCACTCGAAGTTCCTTGCGTCACATGGCGCAAAAGTAGTAATTAATGACCTCGGAGGTGGAACTGATGGTTCAGGCAATAGTGCAGAAGCTGCACAAAGCGTAGTGGACGAGATCCTAAATGACGGTGGAGAGGCGGTAGCAAACTACGATAGTGTAACTGAGTTTTCTGGAGCGGAAAACATTATAAATTCGGCTGTTGAAGCATTTGGTGATTTGCATGGTGTTGTCAATAATGCTGGGATTCTTAGAGATCATATGTTGGTTTCAATGACCGAAGATGACTTTGACTCAGTGATTGGAGTTCATCTAAAAGGAACGTTTGCAGTTTCTCACTTTGCTGCCAAGTACTTTAGAGATCAGGCGAAAAGTGGAAATATTAAACAAAGGACAATTGTCAATACCTCATCGGCAGCAGGATTGCATGGAAATGTCGGCCAAACGAATTATTCTGCAGCTAAAGCAGGTATAGCAGCTATGACAATTGTTCACTCGCAGGAATTGGAAAGATATGGAGTAAGGGTCAATTGTATCGCTCCTATAGCAAGAACGAGGCTTACTCTTCAGACTCCAGGTTTAAATCAGGTAATGAGGAAAAGTATTTTTGATCCTGGCAATATATCCCCTTTGGTTGGATATTTATCGGCGGATGGATGTCAATTTAATGGTCAAGTCTTTTCCGTATATGGAGGGTCAGTAGGCATTTATCAGGGATGGTCAATAGCAGAGGAAGTTTCAAATGAAACATTGTGGACGTTAGATGAGCTTACTCAGTCAATCGAACAGCTTCCTCGTTTTGTCCCAGTCCACTCCCAGCTAGTGGCAATAGTAAAAGCAGCTTCGAGTTAATTCTCTAATAGCTTCGTAGCTAACCAATTGACATTGTTATAACCTTTTAGGGAATGTTAACCCAAGTTCTAGAGTGAGAATAGTGAAAAATATTTGTCAGCAAGCTACCTTTAGTATCCCCAGCATAGGCGAGTGAAAACTAACCGTTTGACAAGCCTAGATCTTCCAGATCTTAAAGTCCATTTTTCTCAATTCAAGCGAAATCAACTATCTAGCTCTCGCAGTTTTGCTTTTATGTTGATTTTTGTAAGCGAAAAGTTATTAAAAGTAGATTTAGTAAATTTAAGCCTAGGTTGTAATCTGAATATCTCAAAATACCTACTTGTTGTGTGAAATGTAACCTTGTGTTATTCTTAAGGGGCAATACTCGTGAGATGAAATGGAGAAAGCTCGGTGTCCGATTTAGGAGATCAAGATTTGATAGGGAAAATGGGGTTTATTTCGATCCCAATTTCGGTTGACAAACCTGGAGAAGTGATAATCCAGGTTAGGGGTGGCTCAGAAGCCTTTACTGCGATTTCAGATGAGCCAATTGCAAAACATTCTCAAGTCGTTATTGTGGATAAATTGTCAGCGCGAACTGTGATGGTGACAAAATTCTAATCAAATAGGAGGTAAAAATGTTATTTTGGAAAGTGCCAGCACCGAATGAAGCGATGCTAATATCTGGGGCCAGAAGGTCAGGTGACGTTACAGGCTTCAGAATCGTAACGGGGAAAGGATCTTTAATAATACCTATTAAACACAGCGTCAAATACCTAACTTTGGCATTACAAGAATCAGTGATCGTAGAAGAGTGCATTACTACTCAAGGAATTAGGATTATGGTTAAAGCAGTTGCGGCTTTTAAGGTGGGAGACGATCCGATTTCGATTTCAAACGCCGCTAGGAGGTTTCTTTCAGAACAGGCTGAAATGAGTCAGTTGGTGGGAAAGATATTTGCGGGTCACTTGAGATCAATTATTGGAAGCTTGACCGTTGAAGAAATTATAAGGGAGAGAGACCGATTAGCCCAAGAAGTAAAAGACGGTAGCCATTCAGAGATGGAAAAGATGGGGATCGTCGTAGATTCACTTTTAGTCCAGGAGATAGATGATAAGACTGGTTACATTAACAACATTGCAGCCCCACATGCAGCCCAAGTAGCGAGTCTCGCGAGAATAGCTGCTGCAAAAGCAGATCAAGAAGCCACACAAAAAGAACAGGAAGCGTTGGCTCTTAAGGCTCAATTTGTACGTGATACACAAATCAAGGAAGCCGGTTTTACAGCAGAGATTGAACAAGCAAAGGCGAAAGCTTCGCAGGCCGGGCCATTGTCTCAAGCGAAAGCATCGCAGGAAGTTATTGCCGAACAGACTTCGGTTGCAGAGCGAATGTCTCAGCTTACAGATAGGAAACTTGAGTCTGAGATTAGAAGACCAGCCGATGCTGAGGCGTATCGTCAAAGAACACTTGCAGAAGCTTCAAGAGATTCAACAAAAATGCAGATAGAAGCAGATGCTTTTAGATTGAGAACTGAAGCTGAGGCACATAGAGATGAAGTTAAATTTAACACTGAAGCAAAGTCTTCGCAGATACGTGAACTTGCAGAGGCTGAAGCGGAAGCTCAGCTCAAGAGAGCACGAGCGGAGTCTGATTCGACTATGGCTTTGGCTGATGGTGAAGCTTACAAGGAACGAGAGATTGCAAAAGCTGAATCTGAGGCAAATGAAGTAAACGCAAAGTCTCTAGCAAATGGAAATCAGCAATTAATTGCAGCCAATTTATTAATTGAACAGCTTCCACAGTTAGTAGAGGCTTCTGCTAAGGCAATTGCAAGTTCGAATTTGACTGTACTGAATGGTTCTCAAGGAGTGAGTGAGATGTTGGCTGGATTAATTGCACAAGGCATTACGATTTACGATTCACTTCGCAATTCAACAGCTGTAAACGGCACGGTAGCTGATGTTGATGTGCCTGTCTCAAACTAGATAAGTAGTAAATTAAAGTTCTGTGGATTTAGGGTGACTAGGTTTTCACAAATTCGAACAGGAACAGTCAAGTACTTATTAAGTTTTTGGGAGACGGTCGCTAGATATATGAGAAAATTGGTAATTAGCAATTAATGAAATTTCAAATTTTTGTTAAGCCAAAGTCCAAATTTCCAGAAGTGGGCGGACAAGTAAATGGTATGCTAGTAGTCAAAGTTGCAGAATCTCCAATCGAAGGTCTCGCAAATAAGGCTATAGTTAAACTTTTAGCGAGTACTTTTGGTGTAAAAGTAAGAGATGTAACGATTGTATCTGGGACTTCTTCAAGAATAAAAATTATAGAGATCGATGGGAATCATGAAAATAAGTTATCTGATTTATTGGAAATAGGTCAAGGAAAACTCGAGTTGTAAGAGTTTAAAACACAATTAGGATGACTTTAGCGAATAGAACCGCTGTGTCACAACGCATAAGCGAATTTCAATCAAAGACTGTAGCAGTATTCGATGACAAGCAAACTTACATAGTCATTGGTTTTTGCGTTTAACCGGATCTTCTCTTAATATTAATTTTTAATAGTTATCTCGATAAGGATCAACAGCAGCTGCGGCGGGTGTAACGCTTCTTTGGGCGGCGTAATGTTTGTTGCCACGAGGGTATAGCCGACCTCGATTAGCCATGTATTGTGTGTCTTGTTGCTTTCACTTGTTGCTATTTATGGGCAGTTATATTTAGGGTTATGCAAGTTTACGGCTACAGGAAACCGACAATTATATAAATGTGTCCATCGCCGATGGGACATATTTATGTTCTGTTAAAGGCCGCAACTGCATGTGTGTACCCTTCCAGTTTGATGGTGTTTGTTTAGATGTCAGTAAAAAGCTTCTCTAATTTTGCGGCGGCACGTAACAAATAGTCGCTGCTGCCGAACCAGTTCCAAAAATACTACAAAGTTTATGGAATGTTCTAAAGAACAGGTAGCGCACAAAGAGATCCCATCCGTCGTGGGACATTATTATTGCTTGCACATCGTGCGCATGAAGAAAGTTTCCAAACTGTTTTGGAGGGATAGATCCGATTTTCCCTGAAGCAATTTTTGACATGACGTCTTGATTGTGTTTTAGAGGCAGAGTGGGTTCAGTTGGGCTAAAGATCAAGTCTCCACCAACGAGCCTAACTTTGAAACCAGTTAATGCTTGATAGACTAATGGGTTAGAACCTGATACTCCATAAGGTATCGGAAGAGTGAGGACCACGCTACCCGTTGGAACGTGTGATATAGCAGTGGTGAACCAAGGTGGAGTCGAGACTCTAGCTGTGCTTAGAGGAAGGTAGCCCAACCATGCAGAACTAACGGCCAACAAAATAATTGAGTATCCATATTTTGATAGTCCAACTGCTGCTGTCTTTTTCCATTTATTTCTTCGGCGGATTAATCTAGCTACGAATTCACTATGTCCGATTAAGGTAGAGATACCAGCGATTAAAAAACCTATGATCCACCAGAAATCGATTACTAACCTGCTCGGTAGGGCCTCTTTTAAAAATGGGATATGTGCAAAAAGTGACCATGGGAGCCAAATGACTGACCTAGGGGCTTTATTGCCGTTGGTTAGTGAATTTCCAATCATGAATAAACTGATAACAAAGGCAAAAAGAATCCCCCACAAGATAGTGCGCGATCGCCTAATTAGGGCTACGGTTAAACCCGCGACTAGAATGCTCAGAGCCGCAAATCCCAAATAACCTCCTGACGGGCCGAGGTGGCCACTATAACCGAATACCGCACTTTCAGAAACCTTTTTGATGTATGGAGTTGTATTCCAAAGAAAATTGAAAGGTTGACCGTGGGGTTTGAAATACGACCAAGGAATTGCCGATAAATGCTGAGGTCCGAACTTGAAGTACCAGGTTGGGTATGCCCAACCCAAAATCGCAATTGTTGCCGTGACGAGTAGACCTTTGGTGGGTGCTCGCAGTGATATTTTCTTGTGCAGTCCAAGTGCTAGCGCAATTGCTGAAGCAATCAGTATTGCCATCATTGTTTCCGCCAAAACTTCCAGTGAAATAAAAAACTGGCCGACGCTTGCCAACCCTAGTAGAACTGAGTCGGCAATTATTCGCTGCTGAGTCACCAAGATCCTGTAGAGCAGACCAAAGGTGATTGGGACATATACAATAAGTACCATCGTAAAGTGCCCAAAGGCAAGGTGGGAAAATGCAAACGGAGAGAAGCCAAAGAATAATCCAGCAACAAAATATCCATTTCCACTAGGGAATATTGTTTTGTAAGACCATCTAGCGGCTAAAGCACTTAGCAATGGTGAAGCAACCATGACGACGTTAAAAGAAGCGACTGGACCAAATAAAAGTGTAACTGGAGCTACAACCCACCCAATGAATATCACACTCGTAGTATCGATTAGATTTGCACCGAATGGTGCCCATACGTATGAGGAAAAGAAAGGGTTTTGAAGATGAGCAATTGCATGAGCTTGATAAGCAAAAAACCACATCATTAACCCCGGATCGCCACATCCGCATGAGGCCTGTGTAGTTACATTTGAAACCGCATGCCAATTTGTGAAAAGGCTTAGACAAAGGTATCCGCAAAGGGAGAGTGGCCAACCTCCCAAGTGCATCCTTGCAATCGAACTTTTAGTGCTACTTTTAATATGCTCGCTTCGGGTAATCGCATCGAACTTTTCATTTGGTGATCGATTTGAATTAGTCAACGTGGCAGTATTCCACTATGGCTTCCAATGAATTTGTAAGCTCAATATTATTCTTGAAATGGAAAATTGATATCAATCTGCTATGTTTCAAGTTGTGCTCGTTTCTTGTTTTTATGGATATTCTCTCGTTGTTCCTAGCTCGTTCTTACTACGCCTAATGGGAACGGCCTAATTAATGGGTTTAAGGCGTCAGAATTTGGAAAATACATGCTAACAATAATAGTGTCATTTTTCAGAAGCTTATATTTAATATTCAAAGTTTCGTACTTTATTCTCTAGCCCAATGGGGCGTGAAAGAAAGTCCCATGTAATGTATCTTATCTTGACCATAGTTAAACATAGGAGTTGATCGCCTATGAGTTTGCGATATTTCTTTGTTTGGAGCCTCATCTGAAAATTGGTTCAATCCATATTTACTCTCTGGCTGCCTAGCTTTAAATGATTAGTGGCTAGGGCTTTTCAGTCTCAAAAATATTATGTAGCTAGTTGACACTTTATGGATTTTCGATCTTTAAAATTAAAAAAGTTAATCTGAAATAAATTTACCTAATGTTCTAGAGACTATAGGACAAATCAAATGCGTACGTGAATTTACTATTAAAACTAACAAATTCTACTGTAGGTTAATTTTGGTTTAGCATTTTGATTTAATCAACTAGACAAAATGTCTCTTAAGCTACTTATAGCCAAAATACCATATTTAAAGTGAGCGACTCCCAGAGAATCAGCCGTATGGAGAAATAAGCATCAGCTTCTCTCACCAAAGGATCTTAGCTTTGAATAATATTTTAAGTTGTCAATCAAATAGAAGGTTTTGACTAGCAAAAAGCGGTGATCTATGGGGTTACATAACCAATAATAGGATCACCATCTGCGACTGATGTCGAAGGATAAATATAACCTGAGTTCCAGACTCTAGCAACTGCGCCGTTATAAATTGCTGGCCCGGCATTTCCAGAGACAACTTCAATCTGACCACCTTGAGATCCAACTACGATTCCGACATGGGTTCCTATAAATGTTGCCATGTCGCCCCAGACAACAGCATCACCGACTTGTGGCGTGTAGCTAGTGCCTAGATGGAGAGACCCGGGATGATCTCCTCCCCACGATATAAAGGAAATAGCCCCGTCGTTAATACCTTCACCGTTAACTCCATTTTGCACCCAAATCCATTCAGCAAAATCGGCGCACCAATAGTTGGCCTCCATTCCGGAAGGGCAAGGCACAGAAGGATCGCCTCTGCGGAAATAGTATGAAAATGGGTTGCAACCCGACCCAGGATTTGCTTCAACAAACGCACTATGGTAATGATCAAAGCTACTTGCAAGAGAAGCAATATTGTTGTTTAGAGAAGAGCTGTCGTTTTGAGGCATGGTAGGTTGAGTAGTTGTTGGAGGTGAAGTAGTGGGGGGAACTATTGACGTTAGCAAAGGTTTAGTTTCAGGAGGTGAGGTTACAGTGTTTGTAGTGGGCGGAAGGGTAGATTGAAAAGGTGGAGAGACGCTATTCAGTGTCGAAGTGATAGCAGTGTTCAAAGTTTTACTCGCGGTAGTGATTTTGATTGAATTTTGGCTTTTAAGGGATGAAGTCGTGGAAGTTGAAAGTCGCAATATAAGAGCAATTGATAAAATTATAAATACTGTCGATAGAAGTAGGCGTGTTAAAAACAAGTGTTTTTTGTGAATTGGAAACGAATTTGGATTTTCGTCAAATTTTGAATTCATATTAATAGCTAAAGTTTAGCAAAAAATTGCAAACCAATCAATTGCGAAGGAAGTCTAAATTTAGAATGTATCTAAAAGAGGTTTGAACCTTGCAAATGCACTATACCTAATAATTGGTATTTAGGTTTAAAGTGAAAATCAAGTTTAGTTCAGTATTTTTGTTCCAAATAGGTTGTGGTAATGACGACCAAGTTGTTCTCTTAAAGTAATCTGTCGAGATTAAAGAGAGATAGATTCCACTACTTAAAGTGCTTTGGGTGGAACTGTTGTTTTGAATGCTAAGTCAAAACAAGTTGTGTAGTTTTGCCTGAAGTCCTTATGGGAATAATAAAATGAAAAAAGCGTTTAACAATATATACCTACTAGGGTATAGAGAGAAGGAGGCTAATGATGAAACTCGTTAATTTTATGCAGACTAAAGCTGGGAGAATGTTGAGAGTAGTTTTAGGCATCGCGTTAATTGTGGCTGGGTTAGCAATAGGAAATTATTGGGTACTGTTAGCTTTAGTTGGTTTGGTTCCGCTTACTGCAGGTGTATTTGGCTTTTGCCTACTTAGCCCAGTTTTTCATGCTCCATCAAAACTTCATGGTCACAGCTAAAGTTGGTAGAAACAATTTTGTTAGCAAACGCAATAGATGTCAATGGTTAATCAGTATCTGACAGGATATTGTGCTTAGATAAAGTTTCGTTAGCTTAATCCTTAGCCATACCATCCAGTTATGTCAATAATTGCATCTGTAACAGAATTTTCAGTTACTACCTTGACACTCCCGGTTGGACTTAATTGTGTAACAATCATATTGGGAACTGTTTCACCAGCGAATCAGTTAACGTCACTTGTTTTTGGCATGGATACGTTTGAAGGATAGGCTGTCATGAAACCACCATTTGAAACAGTGTTAGTTGAGGTGAGATTTCCAACCAATGCCGTAGCATTTGCGGGCACACTATCACTGTTTGCCTGGGTAACTTGAACGGTAAATGGTTGATTGATTGCTAGAGGGGTATCTCCACCTTGGAGACCGCTGCTTGCAGGCATACGTGTGTCAAAGATCCGAGTAGGGGTTACAGGGTGAAATTGGTAGCCAGACGAAGTTGTTGCGTCTGTAAACCAACCTGAAATGTCGACGATCACATCGGTAGAGCCAAGTGCATTGTAAATACTTATATCTCCATTTGTGCCTAACTTTACCATTACTCTGTTTGGAACGGATTGATTAGCGTCAAAGTTAACATTTGATACCGTGGGGAATGTGCTCCCTGTTGGGTACACGGTCAAATAACCACCAGCGGATGTTGTATTAGTTGCAGTAATGTTTGCAACTACACCTGAAACTCCAGATGCTGGCACACCACCACTACCTTCTACGCTTACTGTTGCTGTACCGCCAGGCGTCAAAGTGCTATTTGCTCCTGGGAAACCAGAGTTTGTCCTTGTGTCATAGATTCGGGCAGGTGTAATTGGGTTGAATAGTCCTGAATTATTAGCAACTGGCCCAACCCATCCCGCAACATCAACCAAAAGATCGGTGTTTCCATACGCATTTTGAATGCTTATATCTCCATTGCTGCCAATTCCAACTTCAACTAAGTTTGCAACTGCATTTTCACCTTGAGAAAAATTGAGAGCTGAAGTTGCCGGTACTGCACCGCCAGATGGCCATATGGTAAAATAACCCCACGCGCTCGGGTGTACAGCTGTTACATTAACTATAACTGCGCTAGCTGAACTTGGCACGCCATCTCCATTGGCTCCTACCACTGGAAGGTTAAAAGTGAAACCTTGACCTAATGTCTGGCCTGCATAAGTTGACGGATCAGTTGCTCCAGATCTTGTATCACAAATCCGAACAGGTGCTTCTAAAGTAGTAGCGCCATAGTGTTCATAAGTAATTATATCTGATGCACTAGTCGCAGATACGCCACCAGGACCCGTAACAGTTACATTTACCGCTCCTGGGGAAGGTGAAGTTGGCGAATTAACTTGAATAGTTGAATCATTAACTACTGTGAATCCAGTCGCTTGTACAGAACCAAATGAAATCCCTGTTGCTCCAGTAAATCCAGATCCGGTGATGGTCACGCTTAAGCCACCACCAGTGGATCCAGAAGATGGTGATACTCCTGTTACAACTGGAGTTGCGTTGAATGCGAGCATGCCCCATGTAGATGCCCCATAGTTCGAAGAGCTATAGCAAGTGGATATTCCAGGGCAAGATATACCAAATACTTCTTGGAGGTTAGGAGGAAGTTGTAGCTGAGTCCAAGTAGCTCCACCATCACTACTCTCGAATGAAACTGGAACATAATTTGAAACCTCAGATCCCAATGCTACGCACTGTGAACCACCTATGCATGAAACGCTATCAATTGAAATAAACGTTCCACTCGGAAGGGTGGAAATAGTCCATGTTTGACCACCATCACTTGAGTAGTATGCAGTTGCATAAGTACTCGAATTTCTTGCAACAAACACACATTGAGTAGCGTTACCACAAGAAACATCATTTAGCAAGGCAACAGTGGACGGCAAAGGAGTTGCATCTTGAGACCAAGTAGCCCCAGAATCCGTTGAGTAGAGAACCGCTGGGGAGCCATTGCCTGTTAATGCAACGCAGTTGGTTGAACTTCCGCAACTAATATTTTGTATATATTTGATTCCAGAAGGGACAGATCCAAGCAACCAACTTTGGCCCCCATTTGAAGTAATTGCTGCTACGCCCGCACCCGTATTTGACATAGAACCAACCCCAACACAGTAAGTTGCTGAGGTGCAGCTAACAGATCCGAGTTCGACATTGGATGGGTATGTTCCAAGGTTCCAAGTGCTTCCTCCATTTGTTGTGTATATTGGTTGTGCAACATTTAGTTGAGTTCCACCTACAGCAACACAATCAGTTGTGTTAAAGCATGAAATGCTATCAATGGAAAACTCTGAGCTTGGAACACTTTGAGGGGTCCATGTCACTCCTCCGTTGGTGGTCATTTCAATAGCTGCGCTCGGAAACGAAAATCCAGCAGCAAAGCATGTAGTAATAGTTGGACACGAGATGCTAGCTAACGATTCAGACATTGCTGGCAAAGTAGTTGCTGACCAACTACTACCGGTTGTTGACGTATATCCAATAACCAATGCAATCGACGCGGAACCAAGTTCAGCAACGAGGCAATCAGTTGAGTTGGAACAGTAAAGCCCGATTCCATCAATGAGGCCAGATGGTAAGTTTGAGGTTCCCCAAAGTTGTCCTCCGTCTGTCGACACTGCAATGCTCGACTTGTCACCCTGAGATACCATGCACGTTGAATTTGTGACACAGAACACTGCGTTTGGATCGGTAAGAAAACTTGGTGAAGATTCTACGGTCCAAGTTGTACCACCGTTGTTTGAGTACAAAATTACGGACGTACTCGTATTTGTAGTCCCAACTGAAACACATTCATAAGTCGTGCATGAAATGTCATTTAGGATGGTAACGGTAGATGGGGCGCTACTAATTTGGGTCCAGGATACTCCGCCATTAGACGTGGCGATCTCATATGCACCGGTAAATGACGAATTCGAACCCACGACTACACAAGTTGAAGAGTTTATACAAGATACTCCATTTAATTCTCCAGCTTCTGACGGAATAGTCGTTTGAAGCCAAGTCACCCCTCCGTTATTGCTTATAAAAACCGTGCCATAATTTGACGCCATACAGAATGTTGTAGTTGGGCAGCTAAGTGAGTACATTTGACCGGCACTGCCGAACCCTGAGCCGAAATTCCAGGTAGTACCTCCGTAGGTAGTATATATAGCGATAGCACCCAGCGATGTGTTTTTCTCGCGAACGCCAATGGCTATGCACGTAGAAGGGCCGGTACACGCTACACCATTTAAATCGCCAACTGTTATTGGCAACGTTGATTGAGTCCAGGTTTGACCGCCATCTGATGACGTAAATGCAATACCAGGGTTTTCTGTATTTCCAGCGATTGCTCCGGCACCTACCGCCATACAAAAAGTTCCAGAACACGAGATGTAGGCAGCACCTTGAGCTAATCCAGATAGCTGATCAACTAACCGCGATTATTCACGCAACTACATAATTTAACGCTATCCATCCGCGAAATTGCCCCCTCTATGTGGGAGAATAGATGCTTTGAACAAACAAATTCCA
>JAJYFT010000115.1 GCA_021790815.1 Actinomycetes bacterium | reverse complement strand
TGCCCACCTATGAACATACCTTCTCAGGGCCAGACCATCAAAGAGAGTTTGAAGCCACGCTTTACATTGATGGTACTTTAATTTCGAAAGGAACTGGGAAGAGCAAAAAACAAGCTGAGCAGAAAGCCGCTGAGATCGCGCTTAATACTTTCAACGCCTAAATGCCAGAGCTTCCAGAAGTAGAGACAATAAAAAATCAACTTCTGACTGAATTCTCTAATTGTGAAGTACAAGTTTTTGAATCCAGAACCCTTCATCTAATCAAAAAAGCTCCAACTTTAAAAAGTTTAAACACATCTCTAAGTGGGCAGAGAATTCGAGACATAAAGCGATATGGAAAGTTTTTACTTTTTGAATTTGACCGAGCAGTTCTTAGAATTCACCTCGGCATGAGTGGCAGAATGCGCATAATTGAACCTTCAAAATATCTAGAGTTCAAACACATTCATCTCACCATCAAGTTCAAGAACGGGCTGACATTAGCGTATATAGATCCACGCAGATTTGGATCCATTGAAGTAGTTAACCCTGATTTCAAAATCCCACCAAAGTTGGGACCTGACGCTCTTGATCTCAAGCTTGGAAATAAACTTCTATCAAGTCAAAAGTTGAAATCTTCTGTGCCAATTAAACTGAAACTTCTTGACCAGTCTCTAGTTGCTGGAATTGGAAATATATATTCCGATGAAATCCTTTACCGTTCACATCTATCTCCACTAAGGAAAGCAACCTCTCTTTCAGGAGATGAGATCCTTTACTTGACTAAAAATATCAGAAAAGTACTCAAGCAAGCAATTAGGCAGAGTGGATCGACTTTGCAAGACGGCGGATACGTTGATCTTTATGGAGCAAACGGGAAATTTCAAAATTACCATTTGATTCACGCAAAAAGTACCTGTACGGCATGTCAGTCACACGTGTCTAGAGTTAAGCTAGGTGGCCGATCCTGCTACTACTGTTCAATGTGCCAACACTAAATTAACCAATCTTTTATGGTACTTTTTTAGGTTCAAGAAAACCTCCGACGAATTAATTCTTGACTTTTTTGCACACTACTTGAAAAGAGACATAGCATATAGATATGGCTGAAAAGCGTGCTACAAAGACAACTACGTTAGTTACTCTTCCGAGTGTGATCGAAGTTCCCAAGGACGAAGACGAAACAAAACAAGGTACCCGCTTAAGTGACATTGATAACTGGGGGCGTAGCGAACACATGCGACAGCTCACAAGAACAGTTATGAACCCAATCTATAAGTATTGGTTTCGAGTTGAATGGGAAGGATTAGAGAAAATACCTCTTCAAGGAGGTGCTCTGCTAGTTGCAAATCATGCAGGTGCTATTCCTCCTGACGCGGCAGTGATTATGCACGGAATTGAGGAGGAAATTAAGAGGCCAGTCTACGGCATGGCTGATTTCTGGTTTCGTACTCTTCCAGTTGGAGGAACATTGTGGAATAGGGCAGGTGGGATTTCAGCCCACCCTCAAAATGCGTACCACCTATTAAAAAGGGATGAGCAGCTTGGACTCGTCTTCCCCGAAGGTGAAAAAGGTCCCGCAAAATACTACAAAGATCGCTATAAACTAAAAAGATTTGGGCGAGGTGGCTTTGTGGAAATTGCTATGAGAGCGGGCGTTCCAATTATCCCAATAGCTGTAGTCGGCGCCGAAGAAGCTATGCCGATACTTGCAAAATTCCCAACTATGGCTAAAGTGTTAGGTCTTCCATACCTTCCGCTAACTCTCAACCATGTTTTATTAACACCAATTTTAGGTCCGATCCTTTCATCCGTTGCTTACCTGCCTGCAAAGTTTAAACTTAGAGTCCTTGACCCAATCTATTTTGATGTACCTCCAGATCAACAGCGATATAGCAGGAGCAAAGTAATGGATGAAGCAGAGTCAATTCGGCTCAAGATTCAAGAAGCACTTTACGACATTCTGAGACACAGAAAGAGTCCGTGGTTCGGATAATGGGAAGACGGATACTTGTAACAGGTGCTGACACGTTTTGGGGGGGCAGGATGGCAAAAACCCTTGAATCAGATAGCAATGTAGATTTTGTGATTGGAGTTGGCACAAAAGACCCAAACGTAGAATTCGAACGTACCGAGTTTGTTCACGTTGATCAAAGTTACTCCATACTTTCACGTATCGTAAGAGCAACCAAAGTTGATACCGTTGTACATACATTTATGGCGACTGATTCTAGCCACCTAAGCTCTAGAACGTTAGTTGAGATAAACGTTATTGGAACTATGAACTTACTTGCCGCCGCAGGTGGTCCTGCATCTTCTGTTCGCCAGATAATTGTAAAATCCTCCACATTAGTGTACGGTGCAACCGCAAAAGACCCAAGCTTTTTTACGGAGTCCACAAAACGAAGTTCCACTGCATCCAGTTCCCTTGAACGGTCCATCATAGAGGCGGAGAGCTACGTTCGAGATTTTGCCGAGGACAACCCTCACGTTGTTGTGAGTTTACTTAGATTTGCGAACGTGTTAGGTTCAGACATTGTCACTTCATTTTCGTCTAATTTTAGAAGAAGATTATGCCCATACATCGTTGGATTCGACCCACAACTTCAGTTTGTAGAGGAGGATGACGTTGTACGGAGTCTAGAGTTTGTAACAAGAAATAACATCCCTGGAGTGTTTAATGTCGCTGGAGATGGAAGGATTCCTTTGAGTGAAATTTCAAAGATGATTGGTGCAAGAAAAGTACCGATTTCACTTATAATGCCCGACCTTTTCACACTCCCACTAACGAAGTTAAATCTATTAGAACTTCCAGCGGAATTAATCGAATTGCTTAAGTACGGTCGTGGCGTTGACAATTTGCGTTTAAAAGAAGCTGGTTTCACCTACAGATACGACACTGCCAGTGCAATAGAAAACTTTGCTAAAAGCCAACGGCTAAAGAGGTCACTAGGAAGTGGCACTACAGGATACAAATACCAACAAGACTTGGAATCGTTTTTCCGCCATTCACCTGCCATAGTCGAAGATTAAATCTTTAATTCCTTCCAGTGGCTTCTTTAGAAACTAAAACGATTCAAAATCCATATCGTTGATGTATTTATAAACATCAAAATACCATCAATGAATATTAGATAAAGCTGCGCACTAATGGAAATCGCTCGTAGATTTACTTAAACTCTGGAACGATATCTTTTATCGACAGTGTTTTTACATTTGGGTTTTTGGTCCACGTTTTATACTTCAAATTAGCAATTTCTGCTGGACTATCAACAGTATTTCCAGCTCCTCCTTTTGGAACAGAAACTTGCGACTCTAATTTTTGCCCAGTTTTTAATTGAATTACAACACGAGCAGGAAATGTCATATTAAAGTTTTCTAGAGCCTCGTTATCAAAAAAGGTTCTCTTAGACTTTTGAAATGCATGAAGAGCTTTCGGCTTATCAACCTGAGCAATTAACGAAACAACTTGAGATAGATTTACGACTGAAGGTAAATGTTTTCTGATATCTCTTACCACCTGTAGCAATTTATTAGGAGGAATTGATCTAAGTACATTCCCAATTGGAGCAATTGTCTCGAAAGAGGCAATGGACTTTAACGTGTAACTTGAATCGTGGTGAAGTTTTGTTAAACTTAACACACGATTTATTGAGGCTGAATTTAATCGAAGAAATTCTGGTTTAAGTTCAGCAGGTGTTAACGCTCCTGCAATAAGCATAATTGCAACATTGATTCCAACTGAAAAATTAATATTAACTGGAGTTGTTTCCGAATCAGGATCTGCTCCAAATATTTGACCTCTCGGTCTATACGGTTCCGACATTTTGTCCATACCAAGAGTTAGTGCGTTGGCATATATATCTACTGATTTTATGGAGTCAATATCTACAGGGCCTATTTGGTGAAGCGCATCAACTATCGTGTCAATATAAGCGCACCCAGGGTAAGCCTTGACTGACAACGTATCAAGTGCCCAACCATCCCCAATACTTTCAAACATCTTCTTTATGGGGAGGAAACTAAACACGCAATAAAATCCATCTCTTGCATCGAAAATATCTAAAGGTCCGCTGACACCTGCTGCAGCTAAATACGCTGCTCGTATACCTACAGCTGATGGTTCAAGAGCAGTGAGTAGTTTACTGTCAGGCTTCATAAAACCCGGTGTTATTGGACGTGGTGCTTGCCAAAGAGCCAATGAAAGAGCATTGGATAGCTTGTCTTTATCGAGGCCCATAAGCTTTCCAAAACAAAGCGCACTTGAAGCTGCATGAACAAAGGACCACATTTGGCCATTGAGTGGACCAATTAAACATGACCCGCCTAATCTTCCTGCAACTTCATTCCCAATTACCTGAGCGACTATCCTTTCTTCATAAGTTTTTTTAAAGAGCTCAGCTGCAACAATAGGTACAAGAGAAGAACTATGTCCTGCATGAGCAAAACACATATAGTCATCAAAGTCCAAGGCTATGGATCTCGTTAACGCTAAATACAAGAGAGACGAACTGTCAATATCGCCAGATTTGGTCATACCAGTTTTCAGGTTAATATTTGCTTGATCTCGAATCCCCTTTGCAACTCTATTGCTTGCTGGATCCCCTTCGCTTGCAAATGTCGCTGCAACTACAGATTTAGTTTGAACATCACAGAGATCGACAATGCGAGTTGGAATGTCGCGGTACTGTAGATCAGCTGCAAATTGACTTATCACATCAAGAATACTCACAGTTTTAAATTACCTTTAAAGATTCACATTTTACAAATCGAACGCAAAACTAATCTACGCGAATCGTATTCTTGCATTGACAGCAATTTATATGTTGAAGCATGCAAGGCTTATCTCTAATTACCTTTTCCACATTCAAAATACCAAGCACTTTTAAATATCAGCGTACAATACAATGTTCATGGTCTCCATCTACCCGATTTTAAGGAGCTATATACTCAAAGTCAGTATATTGAAACTCAAAAAAAGTTTACACTAGTAACTTTGAAATCCACAAGCCTTCCAAGACTGTACTCATCTAGCTTTTAAGTACAATCATATTTAAGTTAATGTGAGTTGACCTTTTAGGAAAGATTTCAAACCTCAATTATTAGTTAGTGTCAGAAACTATATGTTTTGAAAAGTGAAATTTATAGCTGCAACTTAATTACGCAGTGTAAATCAGTCTGGCATTAATTAGTCTGGCATTAATTAGTCTGGCATTAATTAGTCTGGCAGAGCACTTCCTGATTCTCTCTTGACTTTGTATGTTTTTTTAAAGTATTAAATCGTTTGATTAAGCCACATATCTGTAGTTGATAGTAAGACTTGAGGTTTATATTAAACTTTAACTATAAGGACAATAACGACGAGAGAGTTGCGAGAGAACCTTGACCAAATCGTTATTAGGGTAAGAAATGGTGAAACAATAAGAGTAACATATTGCTCAAAACCCGCCTTCATCCTTCAGCCGGAATTCCTTTCTGCATCCATTGTGCACGGAAGTCAAGAAGCAATGAAGCAATTTCTTAACGAATCTATTAAACTCAGCAAATCAAAGAACCAGTCGTCCTTTGACCCAAACAAAAATGTCAATGTGCTTTATCACAAAATGCTTGACAGTGACGTCAAATATCAGGACCCATCCAGCGATTGAGTACATTTTTAGACACAAGTTTTTTGCTAGAAGTCTTGCTGCCCAGCAGACCGAAAGTTAAGGCAGCAGCTAAGTACGCACTACGAGAATCAGTTGTGTCTCCGTTAACGGCACATGTTTACTTATATTTCGGCAAGAAAGAAGGTTTTCCGTTAGACTCTCTAATGCGAAATTTGACTCTATTGAAATTTACGGATCTAGGTGACACTCAGGTGAGGTGAGCCATAACCAATTGCCAAGGCGACGATTTTGAGAATGCTCTTCAAGTGGCATGTGCAGTTACTTACGGCTCTGAGGAATTTGTTACTTTAAACAAATCATTAGCTCTGAGATATGGCAAGTTTATAAAGGTGAAGTTGCTCTAAACTTTCAGATATATCCCGTGCAATCTTTGTAGTGAGTATAACTACTTTTTCTCTCATGCACGATATCGCGTTGTTGGAAATGCAACGAGTGGGCGCTAGAGGACTTGAACCTCCGGCCTCAGCCGTGTGAAGGCATCCCGAACAGTTTCATTGCCTGCGCTTTTTTGAATTTCACCAACAAGGCGAGCAGTTTGGGTTACCGTTGTTGACCGGTGGTTACTGTTGTTGTCCGGCGGAAGTGGTGTGAAGGTGGTGTGGTGCAAGCAAAGACGAGAACAGCCACACTTGAGCAATTTCCGTTTGGCGAGTGTATATTAAGGATCGGAGCCAATTGGAATCGATTATGGCTGGCGAAAGCGACAGTTCCTTACACTCAGCGTTAATCACTGGTGCCGATAAATCGAGATTGTTAGCCCCGATTATTCACACCGGTCTCTGAATTTATGGGTCCCGATCCGCGAAATTGCCTCCTCTACGTGGGATAATAGATCTTTGTAAGCATCAATTTCCATTGAAGAAGGAGGCATTTTCTAGATGAAGTCTACCAGCACGAGACCGGTGGTTGTGGAATCAGGGGGAAATCAGGTTGCAAGCTTTGCGGGCCTTCATTCAGTCGGATCCTTTGCCGA
>JAJYFT010000114.1 GCA_021790815.1 Actinomycetes bacterium | reverse complement strand
TTTCAACTGAACTGTTTCAACTGAACTGTTTCAACTGAACTGTTTCAGCTGTACTACTTTAATTATATTTTCTAAAATTTTAAATTAACGAGTTGGGTCTGTATAGAGATGCACGATATCTCCAGTCAAGAGTTCCTTGATACAAACTTCTGTTTCCACCAATAAATTTCCCTCATTTGAAATATCTATTGCCTTCCCCTCTATAACTTCTCCATTGTCTAAGTATGCGGCAATCTCATGATTCAAAGTGTGCAAGTGACTTCTAAAAAGTTTTGAAATACCGGCAAAATCATGCTCATTGAGCAAAATATCCTGGTAAAAATCGAACTTTTTTATTATCTCTATAATTAATTCGTCCTTGCTAATATCTTCGTTAGTCAAACTGCTTAGCGCTATTGCATTTTTAAGTTCATTCGCATCACCCTCTAAAGTTCGTTCTGCAGAAACAGATCCAATTTCTTTCATTTCTACAGCACCAATTGCCGAATCGGCCACTCCAATACCTCTTGGAGCATCATCTGGCTGATTCGTGCCGGGGTATCCTGCACTTTTACTCAAACGGTTTCCAATGTTACTCTCAACATTATTTACTGTCCTAAAAAGCCCGCTAAGTTGAGGAGGTAGAAGATTTATTCCTATGCCTATAACTATCCATTCAACCTGAGTGGTGCCGTTTTTAATCCCGAACTCTCCCAATAGCCCACCAAGCTTTAGATCTCTTCTTATAATAGTGCCGTCAACAAGTTTAGTTCCTCTTTTAGCGATAATATCGTTAGGCCATTTAAGACCGATATCAAGGCTAAACAAATCATTTATCACTTCTATGGCTGAAACAGCAACTAGATTTACAGCAAAATGCATCTTATCTGCTTCAAGTACTTCAGGATGAATTAGTAAAGACATGAGTATTGATGAGTCCATAGAACTCACCCATTTACGATCAAACCTTCCTCTTCCATTAGTTTGATTGTCGGCAACAATAAGTGCATTAGTGGCAGACGTTTTCGCAACATCACGCGCAAACAAGTTGGTTGAATCTATTGTATTGAAAAGATGTATGACCTTAAACGAAGTTTCTGCAAGTGACTTTTCTAATCTATTTTTCCGGTCCATATTAAGGTCTACCATGACACCTCTTAGTCGTATTTTTAATCATATACTCTTAGTTTTTACAATCTTAACATTAGCTCTTAAAACTTCAACTAGCATGGAATTATAAATCCATTTAACAAGCTTTAATGATAATGAAAGGTTCAAATCGTGTTTCAAAAGGTTCTCATAGCTAATCGTGGAGAAATCGCAGTAAGAGTTATTCGTGCGTGTCGAGAGTTAGGCATTAAATCAGTAGCTGTTTACTCTGATTTTGACCGAGATGCACTACATGTAAGGCTTGCTGATGAAGCTTACAGCCTAGGAGGGAACCTGGCTTCAGAAAGCTACCTAAATGTTGACAAGATTCTTGAAGTAATCAAGCTATCCCAAGCAGATGCAGTGCACCCTGGATATGGCTTCTTTTCCGAAAATACCGACTTTGCTAGAGCGATAACAGACTTAGGAGTAACATTCATCGGGCCACCTCCTGAAGCTATTGAAATCATGGGAGACAAGATTAGCTCAAGAATTGCGGCAGAAAAGGCAGGCGTTAACGGAGTCCCAGGGAGGTCAATCCCTGTCCAAGATGCATCTGAAATACTCGATTTTGGAAAACAAGTTGGCTGGCCAGTCGCAATAAAAGCTGCATATGGTGGTGGTGGACGAGGAATGAAGGTCGTCTTCAAACCCGAAGATGCTTCTGAAGCAATGGAATCGGCTAAAAGAGAGTCCCTTGCAGCATTTGGGCGTGACGAGATTTACCTAGAAAGATACTTAGACTGGCCTAGACATATTGAAATGCAAATCTTTGCGGACACACATGGCAACTGCGTATGGTTGGGCGAAAGAGACTGCTCTATCCAAAGAAGACATCAAAAACTCATCGAAGAAAGCCCTGCAATTAACTTTCCAGATAAGATTAGAGAAGAAATGGGCGCAGCCGCGGTAAGTGTTGCAAAAGCATGTGGATACGTAAATGCTGGGACTGTGGAGTTTTTATACCAAAACGGTGAGTTTTACTTCCTTGAAATGAATACTCGACTTCAAGTCGAGCATCCAGTTACAGAACAAGTTGTAAAAATGGATCTTGTGGCTTTGCAACTTAAAGTTGCAAGTGGTGAACCACTCGGTTTCACACAAGACGAAATTAACAGGTCAGGACATGCATTCGAGTGCAGAATAAACGCTGAGGATCCTGGACTTGGCAAGTTTCTTCCGTCACCAGGCAAGATTGAAAAGCTCTATGCTCCTTCTGGCTATGGCGTAAGGATAGACGCTGGGTATGACAGCCATGACACGGTAGGACAGTTTTACGACAATCTAATTGCAAAACTCATCACCTGGGGAGATAACAGAGAAACTGCACGTAAAAGAATGTTAAGAGCATTAGATGAACTTGTAGTAGAAGGACCTGCAACGACCGTACCTGCGCTTAAAGAGGTCCTAAACCACGTTGATTTTATCGAGGGAGATCACTCTACACGGTGGCTAGAAGACAAATTGAATCTGTCTCATATTTTGCCACACAAGGGAGCACCCCAAATGGAAACTGAAGCAAGGGCAGAAAAAGACGTAGATATTGAGGTAAATGGAAAACGCTTCAAAGTAAAAGTATTTACTGATGGATCATTTATTTCTTCGGACACAGGAAAAACGAATAAAGGAGATCACTCTAAGCGAAAACCTGCTCCAAACTTATTAGCCGTCGGAAACGGAAACATAACAGTGCCAATGCAAGGCACTGTTGTAAAAGTGAACGTTGAGGTAGGAGATGAAGTTGAAGCTGGTCAAACGGTAGTGGTTCTTGAAGCCATGAAAATGGAAAATGCAATAACAAGTGAAACAACTGGGGTTGTCAAAGAAGTAAAGGTTGCGCCAGGAGATGCTGTCGGACCAGGTGACATTTTAGTTGTAATTGGATAAAAACAATGGAGTTGCAAGAGAAGATAAGATCTGCAATTTTAGATATAAAAGATGATCTAGTTAAAACTTCACTTGCTATACATTCGCATCCTGAGCTTGCATTTAATGAGTTTCAAGCATCAAAATTGCTGGGCGATAAACTTTCATCGTTTGGTTTTAATGTTGAACGTGGGTTCTGCGATCTAGAGACTGCTTTCAAGGCTACCATCGGAAACGGTTCATTAACAGTAGCAATCTGCGCAGAGTACGATGCACTTCCTGCAATTGGTCATGCTTGCGGTCACAATATTATTGCATCAAGTGCTATTGGTGCAGCATACGGCCTTAAGTCCGTTATTAACGATATCGGTGTAAAAGTCATAATTATTGGAACCCCGGCAGAAGAAGGAGGAGGAGGGAAAATTCTGCTTATGCAACGAGGTGGTTTTGATGGAGTTGATGCTGCTATGATGGTTCACCCTGCGCCAATTGATGCAATAACATTGCCATGTAAAGCACTTGAACAGTTTGATGTGCACTTTATAGGAAAAAGTTCACACGCTTCCGCCGCTCCCCATCTAGGAATAAATGCACTAGACGCTCAAATAATTTCGCAAGTGTCAATTGGCCTTTTACGTCAACACCTTAACTACTATGATCAGGTGCATGGAATCATTACAAAAGGAGGAGATGCTGCAAATATTATTCCTGAACATACAGTATCAACTTATTACATTAGGTCAAAATCATTAAAGGGACTAGAAACTTTACGTCCAAAAGTAGTTGCCGCATTTCAAGGAGCCGCAGTTGCGACTGGGGCAACACTAAATATCGTTCCTTGCGGACCAACTTACTCTGAATTAATTAGTGACGAAAGACTAGTTGAGTGTTACATGAAAGCTTCACAAGAGTTAGGGAGACCAATTACAAGAGAGGTTCCAGAATCATTGTCAGCAAGCACAGACATGGGAAATGTATCTTTATCAATTCCGTCAATTCATCCATTAGTTGGAATCGAATCAAATGGATCCACCCTTCATCAAAGTGAATTTGCAAATATGTGTGTAGGCGAAAGTGCTGACAATGCAATCATTCACGGAGCTACTGCAATGGCCTTAACCACCCTCTATTACTCTGAGATGATAAGAGATGATAAGCGATGAACAAATGCTCGACATTCAAATGAAAAACAAACTATTTCGTTTACATACTCTCCAAATGGCCACTGTCGTAGTCGCTCTGATTTTTGCAAGCTGCTCCTCAAACAAGACGACAACATCTACATTGGCAAAAGATACAAAACCATTTGGCAAATTAAATTGTGTCTTGAAATCCGAAACTGGCAAAGTTAGCATCAGATTCTGTGCAGGAGGAGTATTTGGAAATCCAATGAGTCCAACAAGCATAGATGACAGAGTCCCGAGTTTTGATGGAACTCCTCTAGATGCTGATCTAACACTTCCCGCAAATGGCAGTGCACCTTATTCATTAATTGTTTTACTTCACGGTCTTGCCGGGTCAAAGACGGACTACGAATCAAATTCCCTTGTGTCGCTAAACCAACCTATTCAACTTAACAATGCATCACTCGCCGCACACGGATTTGCAGTTTTAGACTATACAGCTCGTGGATTCGGAGAATCATGCGGCATGCCTAGCTATAGGACTACAAACTGTAAAACTGGCTGGATCCACATAGCGGATCAACGCTACGAGATTCGAGATACCCAGTATTTAGCTGGCCTTCTAGTTGATGAAGGATTTGTGAAACCTTCGATTGGAGTGTCAGGAGTTTCATATGGAGGTGGTCAATCTATGGAACTTTCAATGCTAAAAAATAGAGTAAGACTTCAAAATGGAAAACTCATTCCATGGACTTCCCCTAATGGAGTTCCCATGTCTATTGGGGCCGCTTTCGCACTTTGGGGATGGGATGACTTAGTTAACTCACTCGCACCTCAAGGTGCCTTCAACGTCACGAATAGCTCAGCTAACACCCTCAAAAGCTCTTCAAGCTTTGGGGTTCCAAAATCAAGTTGGATTTCCATTCTAGTTGACGGCTGTCAAACTGGTTTTATCGCTCCCCCAGGGAAAGATCCTACTGCAGACATACTTACTTGGCAAAAGTTAACGGCGACTTCTCTTCCAAACAATCCGCAACTTTCGGACCTAGCCAACCAGTTTAGAGAGTATAAATCTCCTGTTGGGATTCCAATGCCTGCTGGTGGACCAGCGCCGATAACTATAGCTGATGGATTTACCGATCCACTTTTCCCAGCATCTGAAGCGGTGGAATTTGCCTCAGATGCCACTAAGGCTTACTCAAACTCAGACGTTCATCTAATTCTTGGAGATTTTGGGCATTCATGGGCAAACAATAATCCAAATACCACAAAATTAGTTAGAGATCAAGGAGTAACGTTTTTAACTAACACTTTAGAAGGACTCAAGACAACTGAGCGCCCATTAACGGTTGAATCTGTTGTATGCCCTGCGACTTCACAGCCACTCGGACCATACATGGCGTCCAGCTTTTCAGCTCTAATTGGTAGTTCAATTACAGCACAATTCACATCTACAAGTTCTACTAAATCGAATACGTCTCAACCTAGCTACGAACTAACTCCCTTTAATTCAGGCTTCTCAAGAACTGCCAATAATAACGTTTCAAATCTAGACAGTGAAAGTCTTCTAAATAATTCGATGAATGATGTCGGTTCATTATTTGGTGGCATTGAATTTTGTGATTCTCACCCAATACCAACTTCTACTCCTATTGGAACTATTTCATACCTGCTCACACAAAATATTAGCGCTGAAAACACTAAATCTAAAAACACAGGAGTACCAGTAATCTTTGGTTCGCCTAGTATTACAATGTCTTATACTACGACTGGTGCGTTTTCAATGATAGTAGCAAGGGTTTGGGATGTCGGTCCGACTTCAAGACAGTTAATCACACAAGGCGTATCTCTGTTACCTACATCTACATCACTAAAAACATTTACACTTTCGCTCTTCCCAACTTTTTATAAAATGCCTTCTGGCGACAGAATAGAAATATCTTTACTTGGAAATGACTCCCCTTCTTTTCGTAATTTCATTACTCCATTTACAATCACAGTTAAGTCACTATCAGTCTCGATTCCAACTTTCAAATCAAACTAATCAAACTTAAGAACCATCAAGTTTTCAACTCTCTACCATAAGCATTCACCCTTGTGTAAAACCCATTCAATCAAAAAATAATTTTGTGCAAATCTCAAAACTAGCTCATGCGCTGATCGGCGCTAATTCATTGTAACTAACATTGTAAAATAACAGTACTCATTGTTCATATAGCACAGCACGATAAATGGGCAAGATCTTTCGTAAAAGACTGCGCAGCGAGTTTTATGACTTCAGCAGTGGTGAGATATGGAGCCCACATATTTGCAAGATCATCTACAGTAAAATTTGCCTCAATGGCATACACTCCAGCTAATATCGCATCAGAAGCACCGTCAGCCAGGAGATGGATTCCCAACACTTTTCTGGTTTCTGAATCTATGACAATTTTCGCAACTCCGCGAGTATCCCTGTTCACAATTGCACGCGGCAGTTGGTTAAGTGAAACGACTCTACAATCACATGAGATTCCATTTTTTACTGCATCTGCATCAGTCATACCAACTGACGCAATTTCAGGTGATGTAAAAGTCACCCGCGGAAGTGATCTGTAGTC
>JAJYFT010000113.1 GCA_021790815.1 Actinomycetes bacterium | reverse complement strand
CAAGGATTACTAACGATTTCCCTGATTGCATAACCTTTTCTAATATGGGAAGTAGATCTCTAACAGCTGAAATCTTTGATCCAGCAAAAAGAATGTATGGATCTTCGAGTACTGCTTCCATTCTTTCAGTATCAGTCACAAAGTACGGTGATATGTAACCTTTATCAAACCTCATACCTTCAACCAAGTCCATGTCCATACCAAATGTCTGAGACTCTTCTACTGTGATGACGCCATCTTTACCAACCTTGTCGATTGCTTCAGCTATCATTTCGCCAATTTCTACATCAGCTGCTGAAATTGCGGCAACCTGTGATATCTGAGCCTTGTCATCCGTTTCATTGGATAGCTCCTTTAGGGATGCAACTGCTGCCTCAACTGCAGCTTCAATACCTTTCTTGAGAGACATTGGATTTGAACCTGCTGCAACGTTCTTTAGACCTTCTCTTACAAGCGCCCAAGCCAATACTGTTGCTGTAGTTGTACCATCACCTGCAACATCATCGGTTTTTTTAGCAACTTCTTTTACTAACTCTGCTCCCACTTTTTCAAATGGATCTTCAAGATCAATCTCTTTTGCGATAGATACTCCGTCATTAGTTATTGTTGGTGAACCCCACTTCTTCTCTAAGACGACATTTCTTCCTCTTGGCCCTAAAGTCACCCTAACGGCGTCAGCAAGCTTGTTCATTCCTCTCTCAAGAGATCGGCGAGCCTCTTCATCAAATGCGATTAATTTAGCCATAAATTTTTGATCCTCCTTAGAACTTAAATTGACCTATCTAGTTATACTCATTATATTAGCACTCTCACTATAAGAGTGCTAATAATTCCAAATTTACACATTAATTGCTAGGTTTAAGCTTTTGGTTTAAATGGGGTATATGAAGGAGCTTTTGAAGGCTGTTCAGGTTTTTTGATAGAAACCCCATCTGGAAGCATTCCCTCCCCTGTTTCCCATCTATTTCTAATCGAAAGCACCCAGCCAGTTAGTGCTGCGACCGTCACCAGACCCATTAAGATAATCGCTGCAACCATTAAAGTGTTATTTGATTTCGAGGTTGGCGACACTGTCACCGCCACCGATGGCACACCAATTGATGCAGCCTTATTTTGCTGCAATATTGTAAGATTAACAGCATCTGCAGTTGAAAACAGTGTCGTCGGAGATCCTAGAAATATAAGATACGCAATATTTCCTGTTCTAAAAGTAGCAACTTGAAAGGTCAAATAACTCCCATTCTTATACACAGATACGGAGTACCCTTGACCGTCTGGAACCGTAGGAACATTGAAAGTACCAGCTAAAATTGATCCACCAGTTAAATTGTTGAGTGCCAAATTCATATCATCTACAAGGTTTTGCGCACTATTTTGGTCTGGGAAATAAATAGCTTCAATTTGGATTTCACTTTGGAGGTTACTCGTTAGAGACCAGGTTCGCAAGTATGCATTTGTACCTGGCTGGACCCATGTAACCGAATTTGGGAGTGGGGCAAAGTTTTCAACCGGAATGAGGTTAGTTCCGTGAACAGGACCATTTAATGGACCGGGAACTGCAGGTTCAAAACCAGGAAATGTATTTGAAACAACCACCAGCGATAAAACCGGCTCATTCGAAATATTGCTCGCACTTAAGGCGGGAGTTTGCAAAAATAGCACAAAACAAGACGACATTACTATCAAAAGCACGCCAAGACAGTACAAACCTCTTCTTAACATAACTTAAATAGTAGTCTCTATTTTCTTCAAAGAAATCACAACTCGAAATTACTCTGTTTGCATACAGCAAACAGAAAACAACCTTTACGACACAATCTAACTACCCACTTTTTCAAGCAAACATGGTGCTTTAATTGAAAAGGCTCCTTATTTTATGCCCTCTTTATAAGATGAAGCTTGCGCAAGAAAGTCCCGATTGCCCGACCGTAACGCATTGTCTTTGAGTTTAATATTTCCTCATTTAAATCGCTACAACTACTTAGATCCGATTTCAAGGTATCAATTTCAGCTTTTAACGACATCACCTGATCGCTTAAGGTTTGCACTTCAAACTCTAAATTCCTCTTGTTTGCCAGAAGATTACTCACTCCACTTAAAATCCCGGGAGCCATAAGGTACATTTCCCTACCCGTGAATTCGCTCATTTTAAATAGATCCATTGCATCCATTCCGGAGTTTGTTTTCAGGGCATTGCGCACTATTTCAAGCTTCAAGGATCCATAAAATGAAATAACCTCTAAAAGAAGCGGATATAGATGGAGTTCTTCGTCACTCACTGATATCCTACTTTTTAAATGAGTAACTGCGACTTTTGGGAGGACAAATGGCTCGTCCTGTCCCAGCGGAAACTCTTCCAAAATAAAACTGTCATCTCTGTCTTCATTTTTATCAACTAGCCTGATGATTTTGAAGGGATACTCACGCTGAACAGTTTGTAGCTTTTCTATCCCTTTTTCAACTAACTCGTCACCAGGCTTTAAAACAACCACAGTTTCACCTTGAGTTCTAGCAATGGCATCTGGAAAACAAGCTGAGCCTCTTCCGGACTCCACATGAATAGTTGAGATAAACCTTTTAGAATTGTCTGGAATAACGAAACTAGTTAAGACTTCAATAGGAGGCGGTTGGTCGTACTGTGCAATAATCGAATCTACAGTTTTCATAATAAGGTTAACTCCATTTTCCATGTCAACCAAATCATCTAAAATAATAAAACTTACATCACTTCCAGCTGTGACGTCTCCACTTGCATAATTTTGAGCTGAGTCGCCATTAATCTCTTGTTCATCTGAATGAATACCCTTAGATATATCACTTTTATAGCACCTTACGAACTGATAGATACGTCCATAGGGATCACCTGAGTCCCTAACGTTGCGCAAAAATTGGCCAATTTGAGTCTCTCTACTAACATAAGGGTTATCTAATGGAAAGCATTGATCGCCACTTGCGTTTTCAACATCATATTTATCAACCTCAACAAGGTTAGCCTCTCCCATCATTTTTTCTAGCCGTGAAACGTTAAATAGCGAATAATGTGTTTTATCTAATAAACCTGTTTCGGTTATATCCCATCTTCCGCCCATTAGCTTTACCGATAAATCGCTATGAGCAACGTTTGGGATGCTGACAACAATTGCAGCGTCTTTGAGCTTCACATAGGATGAAAGTGCCATAACTACTTCAATGGGATTTCTCAAATGTTCAATTACATCAATTGCAAGCACTGCCTGTAAATCGTTTGAGTTAAGCACCCTGTCCATAGTTTCAATCGTCTCATGAATATTTTCTAAATCAATTACATGAGTATCGAAACCTCTTCCCTTTAAGTTCAGTAGTGAGTCTTCGTCAGCATCAAAAGCAATATATGTGTATCCAAAATCACGTAAAGGCTCAGCAACGGGACCATAGCCCGCACCCAAGTCAAAAAGTATACCTTTACCTACGTTCTTCTTTAGAAGACTTACGACGTGGCCGAATGCCCCGTCTTCTGAGAAGTCAAACTCGTACCTTCCCCTATTAGACAAACTTTATGTTCCTACCTTTTCATGAGTTTTTAGCCACCAGCAACTGCCGGGATAACGGATATCACTTGACCCTCTTTAACTGAGGTTTCTAACCCGTCTAAGAATCGTACGTCTTCTTCAGCGAGAAATACATTTACAAATCTTCTAAGTTTCCCCGATTCGTCAAATATTCTCTCTCCAATACCGGGGTTGCTGACTTCTAATCCTCTTAAGACCTCGCCAACTGTAGCACCTTCAATATGAATCTCCCCTTGACCGCCGGTTAGGCTTCTCAATTGAGTTGGTATTCTAACTAACACTGCCACATCTATCTCCTTTAATCTCTTTTCAACTGTTCTAAAGATTCTTCAAAAGCCTCAAGCGTAGGTGGAATCGTAACACTTGCTCCTGTATTCGGAGCAAGTGCTTCAACCGTTTTGAGCCCATGTCCGGTTACAAATGCAACAACAGTTTCATCACTTTTTATGGTTCCATTATTCGCAAGTCTTACTAAAGTTGCAATTGTAACTCCACCGGCTGTTTCTGCAAAAATGCCCTCTGTTTTAGCCAACAGCCTTATTCCGTCTAGAATATCGTCATCACTGACCGCATCTATTACGCCTCCAGAGTTTCTTGCGACTTCAAGTGCATAGTATCCGTCAGCTGGATTTCCAATAGCTAACGATTTTGCAATCGTATCTGGCTTGACAGGTTTTATATAATCTGCATTCGAAGCAAACGCTGTTGCAACTGGTGAGCATCCAAGCGCTTGAGCTCCAGAAACACGAACTTGCTTCTCTTCGCTTAATAGTCCTACTTCATAGAACTCTTTAAATCCTTTATCGATTTTTGTCAACTGACTCCCAGATGCAATTGGAACAACAACATGATCCGGAAGTTCGAAGTTGAGTTGCTCAGCAACTTCGAAAGCTAGAGTCTTTGAACCTTCAGCATAGTATGGCCTCACATTTACGTTTACAAACGCCCACGAAGGTTTTTCGCTTGCTAATTCAGCACACAGACGATTAACGTCGTCGTAAGAACCCTCAACTGCTATGACTGAACCACCGTAAACTGCGGTAGTTACAATTTTCGCTACTTCTAAATTGGATGGAATAAAAACAAACGATTCCATTCCAGCCCGGGCACTGTGAGCAGCAACTGAATTTGCTAGATTTCCCGTTGAAGCACACGCTGCAATTTTAAATCCTAGCTGCCTCGCTCTTGTTAGAGCTACGCTTACAACTCTATCTTTGAAGGATCCGGTGGGATTTCTCGTGTCATCTTTAATCCATAAATTCTTAATTCCAAGAGTAGATCCCAATCGATCAGCTCTGACAAGTGGGGTAAATCCTGCCCCCAGATCAACTGGGTTGTCATCATCTACCGGGAGTAGATCCCTATACCGCCATATTGTATTTGGTCCTTTTTTTATCGATTCACGGCTAATTGATGACTTAATTTTCTCATAGTCGTAAACAACTTCTAGAGGACCAAAACAGTAATCGCAGACGTGCAGTGCTTCGGCAGGAAAACTCCGGCTGCACTCACGACACTTTAAACCTAATATGTTAGACACGAAGACCTCCATCATCGCTCGGGCATTGGCACCTGGTTTTCACTGGTTGCCGCGGTTTCATCGGGCCCGTCCCTCAACCGCTCTTGATGTTGTTTTTAATACATTTTAGTGCCAAAAAACGATGCGCGTGTCAAGAATTAAAAAAATTGCCTTTAGAATAATAAGGGACATTAACTTTTGAGTCGATCAAAACACTGTATTCAATACTTTTCATTTTAGTTAATAGTAAACCATTCTTCAAAAACAGCACTCAGTACTTCTTGGCTATTCTATAATTTACACGATAATAAATTAACATCCACTGACCTATTCATACCAATTGATTTGGCTGGTTTGCCATAGAGACTTCTCAAATGCGACGGTCAAACTATCAATATGTTAATTAATTTCGATAACTTCAAAGTATTTTTTAGTTATTTCGCCAAATTGCCGACAATTTACATATAAACCACCACAAGTGGTTTGTTTCGATATACGGTATAAGTATTGATTAAAATATTTTTGAATTTAAATGGCGACATAACATATGACAACTAGCAATCAACTCAGGCTCGACCCACTAACTGGACGTTGGGTGGCAGTCAGCGTCTCGCGTGCTGATAGACCCTCAGCTTTTCAACCCAGAACCGCTGTTTCATCCCAATCTGAAGGCTCAACTTGTCCTTTTTGCCCTGAACATGAAGACAAAACACCTCCTGCACTTGAAAGTTACGGGCCAAGCGGGAATTGGCTAGTTAGGGTTCTTCCGAATCTATATCCTGCATTTGACGGTGATGAACCATTTGTCGTAAGCCATTTAGGGCCGGTTTTTACTGAAGCCCCAGCAAGTGGCATTCACGAGGTTCTCATACTATCACCAGATCACTATAAGGATTGGGGATCAATTAGTGCGGAACACTCCGGCTTAGTTATGGCAGCAATTAGAGATCGGATTGATGAGCATGCTGCAACACCAGGGCTACGCTATTCTCAAGCAATCGTTAATCATGGTCGAGAAGCTGGAGCGTCTCTAGATCATCCACACGCTCAACTTCTTGGAGTTCCTTTCGTGCCACGAGAGCTAGCTGACGAACAAGCAGGATTTGCTCGATTCGCTGGTGGCTGTTTGCTCTGCACTGCTATTGGAGCCGAAGAGCGCATTGGCTACCGAGTTATATCTGCGAGTGATAACTCACTAACTATTTGTCCTTTTTGGAGTGGTACTCCATATGAGATTCTGATAATCCCAAGGACGCATGGCTCTCATCTGAATACAACAAATCCTAGAGATGTTGCTGGTGTTGGACGTGCCGTTAGAGAAGCAATCATACGTCTTGAATCCTTATTGGGGCAGATTAGCTACAATATTGTTTTCCATTCTGCACCATATCGATCGTCTGGAACATTTCATTGGCACGTTCACATAATTCCAAAACTTACAACTCGAGCAGGTTTTGAATTAGGCACGGGAGTTATGATTAACATCGTGTCGCCCGAAACGGCATCGATTCATCTGCGTGACGCCAAACTAAATCCAGAGTTAATTTAGTTACTAATTCTTTAAACTGCTTTATTCTTTGTGTCTTAAGTTAAGCAAACCAAGGTACATTTAGATTCAAACTTGTTTCAATCCTGGGCTAAGAACTTGAGTAATTTAACGAGGCTCTCAGCCGTTGTTGAA
>JAJYFT010000022.1 GCA_021790815.1 Actinomycetes bacterium | reverse complement strand
GTGTTCGGGGATAGACGGAACTTGGGGATATAAAGCTCACAACGTGGAACTGTCAAAGAAGGTAATGGAACCGCTGGCAAGAGGTATTGAAAAAAATAATGACTCAGTCATTATCGGCGACTGTCATTTAGCTAACACTGCAATTGAAGAAAGTACCAATAAGAGGGTTTCTCACCCCATTGAAATTGTTTCCCAGGCCTATGGATTTACGGAGGACTAAGTGGAAAAATTAGAAATGAACGACATTTTAGATCTTAGAGAGTATGAAAGAATCCGTGAGACATATAGGGATGAAATCATCACCATTAAGAAGTTTCGCCGAATACATGTTGGAGAAATAATCACTGTGCTATTTGAGAATCGAGAAACAGTTAAGTTTCAGATTCAAGAAATGGCTCGAGCGGAAAAAATAATTTCTGATGAAGGGATTGAGGAAGAGTTAAGTTCATACAATTCTTTAATTCCTGATGCCGGGCATCTAAAAGCAACACTATTTATTGAACTAGTAACGGACGATGAAGTGCGCGAATGGCTTCCTAAATTAGTTGGAATTGAAAAGTCAATATATCTTCTTGTCGGTGACAACAAGTTTTATTCAAAACCTGAGAAGTCCCATGAAGATATGTTAACAAGACAAGATGTCACGGCTTCTGTACATTACATCGACTTTGACCTAAGTTCTTTAGACCTAGATAACTTCAAAATGCTAACTTTGAGTTTAGGAATCGATCATGAAGCGTTAAAGGCAGAAACTTTACTGCGGGATGAGACTAGGTCTGAGCTGTTAAGGGATCTGAGCGTATAAGAGCCTTAATCTCATTTCGCATAATTTTCCCGAGTGCTGTTTTAGGGATTGACTCAAACTCTATAATTTCACGAGGTTTCATATAAGAAGGGAGTTTTGAGGCAACTAAGGTCTTGATGTCGTTTAGTGTAACTGATTTGTTTTCGAAAGGAACAATTACGGCAACTACTCTTTCACCGTAAGTTTCGTCTCTCACTGATGATATAACAATTTCTTTTACTATGTTTGCCTGCGCAATCACGTTTTCAACAACGCTAGGAAAGAATGTTTCGCCACCAGTATTTATTGAATCATCTTTACGGCCTAGTACCCGAAGTTTTCCGTTAGCGTCGAATTCACCAATATCCCCAGTTGAAAACCAGCCGTCTTTTGTCTTTGGATCAAAACCTTCTTCATCAATAGTGCCGTTAATGTTATTTCTGTATGACCTAAGAAGAGATGGAGACTTGATTTCAATCAAGCCATTTATAATGCGTACATTTACACCTTCAAGTGGTGTGTTGTTGTAGACGACTCCGCCAAATGTTTCGGTCAATCCGTAAGTCGTAAAGATATTTGGACCTAAACTATCAGGAGTTTTCATCGCGCCCAAGACAATGGCTTTCCACATTTCAGTGTCTACTTGGTCGAGTACTGAATATACAAGAGAGACGATATTTGCGTCTTCGACACTCTCGATTAGAGCTCTTTTTGGGCTTTCCAATATAGTAAATTTTACATTCGAGAGAATTGATCTAACCACCACCCCCAACCCGCCTACGTGGGCAAGTGGAATACACGCTAAAAAATGATCATTTTTAATGTCAACATTTAACCTTGCATGTACCAAGTCTCTTGATGCCATTAGGGATTTGAAAGTAAATATGGCTCCATTAGGTTGTCCGGTAGTGCCACTTGTAGCGACAAGAAGAGCATCGCCAGACATGACTGGAACTGGATGTTTGAGGTGTTCTTTTGAGGTTGAACGTATCAAAGTATGGGGCCTAAAACGCTCAAGAAGTTTTTGTTTCTCCGTTTGTGAAAGTCGAGGATCTATCACGAATACTGCATCTTCGTTGTTCCAAGCTTCCTTGATAGCGTCAGCAAAAGTCTGTGTTTGAGGGAGGTCTAAAGCAACAAGGTTGTTCACAATATGTACTTTACAGGATATAAATCTAATTTGATTCAGTCGAGAGATAGTCAGACATAATGATGGACTGGTTGCTTGAAGATAAAGTACTTTTTACATTGCTTAAATTAATATTACGTTCTAACCCATTGCGGTTTTAACAGTCTTGATAATCAGCGCAACAACTGCAATTGCTAAATATCCCCTCAAAAAGATCATGCTTACTTGGAAAAGAGCAGTTCTAGCCGGTCTTTTGATAAGGGCTAATGATGGCATTGACCATTTTGCTCTAAGTTCTTTTTGGATTTGTCGTTTCTGTCTTATATTTAGTTTAGGCTGGTCATTTGCAGAAATACTGCCGGTGTTTCCTGGTTTTTTAACTATCAGGGTCGAATATATTAGGATTCCGGCCGACACTAAAATTCCAAGAATAGTACAAACCATTATTATTGTAATAGCGTTGAATGAAGGGAATATGGTGTCTATGGTAATGACTAATGAGAGGATGATTAATGTGAAAACTATTATTCCAGACAATATGTTCAACCAAAGTGCATTTACCCAAGGACCCAAAAGTTCTTTGTCATTGCAAAGTAAAAGCAAAAATACAATTGCACTTGGGAGAAGAATACCAGCTAATATCTGAACTGAAAAAGTGACCAAACCAAGTGGCATTTGTGGAATTAGGACTAAACCGGCAGCTAATCCAATTTGAATAGTGTAGCTAATGTAAAATCCCTTAGCTTCCTTCACCTTCCTATGAAGTGAGTGCTTGAGACCAAAGGTATCTCCATAGGCGTAAGAACTTGAAAGCGATACTGCCGCTGCACCGATAAATGCAGCATCAATTAAAAGTACTGCAAACATTGAAGCAGCACCTTTCCCAAGGACATGTTTCAACCCGTTTACTACTCCGAGAGCGCTACTAAAGTTCCCAAAATATTTAGTGTGTGCAAAGGCGAATGCAGTTGTCACCATTATTGCAATTGCAGCTACGTTTGTGAGTATGGCACCAATAAAAGTGTCAACTCTTTCGTATACAAGCCACTTTGGAGTAATTCTTTTATCTATTACATTTGACTGTTGAAAGAAGAGTTGCCACGGAGCAACTGTCGTTCCTATAATACCAATTAGCATCATTATTGCAGATGTGTTCCATCCTCCTAAGACGCCAGGCATAAATAAACCTTTAGCAATTGGAGTAATCCTAGGTTTCGCAATGAACATGAGTGGAAATTCAATCAGAGTCAGGACTATAAAGAAGTAAAGAAATCTTTCCCACCTGCGGAACGATCCTGATACAGCTATTGCCATTAAAAATAGTGCGCTTAGTGGGACCGATATGTAACCACTGATCCCAAAGTATGAAAAACCTAAAGAAACACCGATAAATTCAGTCATCAAAGTTAGAAAATTTAGAATGAATAGATCGATAACTGAAAATAAAGCCCACCATTTTCCGAATCTTTCTCTTATTAGTTTTCCATGTCCTATCCCGGTAACTGCACCTAACCTGGCAACCATTTCTTGGGCTATCATGAGAACGGGTATGAGCAAGAAAACTACCCAAAGCAGTGTTGTTCCATATGACTGTCCACTCTGAGCATATGTAGCAATTCCACCAGCATCGTTGTCGCCGACCATAACTATAAGTCCTGGTCCTGCAATTGCACCAAAAACTACAAGTTTTTTAAGAAGGGATGTACTAGAAAGCTCTTCATGTATTGAAACGCTACCTAATGCTCCTTTAATTTGACCTATGTCATTCGAAGTATTATCTAATGTCTCAGAATTTAGTTGAGATTTGCGTGAGACATCATTCGCCATTTTTTGCTCCTTTCTTGGTTCATCCATGTGTCACATTGAACCTCCGGGAAGCGTACTTTAACAAGTTAAGAAATTAAATTACATATTGTGACCGGAGGCGCGAAAAGTTAAAGTCTTACTTGGGGGTTCCGACTTCGTCAACTGTACCTCCTTACGATAAAAAACTTGTTAGTTATTTGACAATGATGTTAGATGAGCGAATTAGAAAAAAATAATAAAAATCGCTTCTTTAGTTTTTTATTATATCAGCAATCAAAACTATGTTGATTTTTGAAAGTGAAAAATTGATCTGAACTCTGAAAGATTTAAATATGAACCCGTTCAGCGAGTGATCGCCGTCGCCAATTTTCAGGGATAAGTTTTTCCAGTACGTCATCTACGGTCACTGCCCCAACAAGTCGGTAATCGTCATCTACTACTGCCAATGAGTACAGATTGTAATCACTCATCATTGTTACTATTTCAGGGAAGTCAGCTCCAGTTAAGATGCTAGGGGTATCGCCGTGATAGATGTCTTTAATTTGGCTTGAAGGATCTACTTTAAAAAGTTCGGCTATCCTGATATGCCCTTGGAGCGTATGGTCAGATGACGTAACATAAATAGTGTCTAGGACAGTTGGGCTATCTTTGGAATATTTCAGGATTGAGAGTAAGTCCGAAACCACCTTGTCCAGTGTAATTTCTAGTATCTGGGAGCTCATGAGCCCCCCAGCAGTCTCTGCATTATAGCCCAGTAGTTTTTGTAAGTTTTGTTGTTTTTGATAAGGAATTAATTTTAAAATAGGCTCTCTTCGTTCTTGTTCTAAGTCACCTATTAGATCAACCGCGTCGTCCGGTTCCATATTTGTCAAAAGTTCAGCGATTTCCTCATTGCTACGTTTAGATATGAGATGTAACTGGTGGTCTTCATCTAACTCTTCAAATACGTCGGCTTCCAAGTTAACATCTTCGCCTACGGCATCTAATATTTCATCAGATTCAGCAGGCGTCGCAGACTCGACTAGATCAGCTAAATCACTTGGGTGAATTTCTGCTAGTTTATTGTGCCTCAGCTTCAGAAGGGACGTCGGCACGTGACTCATGAAAGGCTCCAATTTCAAGAAGTCAATTTTAATTGTTGGATTATGCTTTTTGCGCCCTATGCTTAAGAGAGATTTTAGTTTTGTGGATTTGTTTTGCAGTACAGCAGATACTATCCAAGTATCCTGATCTTTTTTAATCTCAATGTCTTCAGCTTTAACAAAACTTGGATGATGTTTTTCACTTATATGGATTAGTTTATGGTTGAGGAGATCCCTAGCAAGTAATGCTTCCCCAGGTCGCCTTAAAAAGGCTTCAAAGCCTCCTGGACTTGATGCATCTAGAATTAATTTATCGCCCTTAATTTTTGTTAGATGCCTTAAAGGCACAAAAAACTCTGAATTCTGTGAAACCATCAATAAACCAGTTACGATTGGATAGCCTTCATCCCCAAATTTTGCTACAAAGTCCGTTACTTTACCAATTTCCACCTTGTTCTCAGTGCTGGTTGAAAATACAGGCAAGTGGATGAGGCTTTTTATGAAAGACCCATTTTCAGAGTTGTTATGTTCGGTTTGATTACTCATATGTAGTCAACTTACACTTTAATCTAAAATCGGAGAAAATTCAAGATATTCTTTGGTCAGATGAGAATTAGACAAATTAGTTTGAGATTTTTGGTATTTTAGAATTCGATTCAGCAAGTGCGTTTCTGCTTACTTTTGCCTTTTTACATTGTCTTATTTATCGAAACAGTTACTTTCTCTAGAACGGAAAGTATAAACTTCTTTGCGAATATTGGTTATAAATTATCGTTGATTTATCCAGATGCGGAATGAATTAAGGTATATCTGTAAATAAATTTGGAGGTCAGAAATGGATGATACTTTACCCAGGTGGGCTAAAGATGGTGATTATAGAGATATTACGTTGGAAAAAGCTGACGGAATCGCGAAAATTACAATTTGCAGGCCAGAGGTCAGAAATGCATTTCGCCCGCAAACCTTAATCGAGCTTGAGGATGCGTTTAAAAATACTAGAGACGATTCAAGCATTGGGGTTGTGATTTTTACAGGGCAAGGCCCAGATGCTTTTTGCTCGGGTGGAGATCAGCGGATTCGAGGTGAAGACGGCTATATAGGTGATGATGAAGTCGGCAAGAAAGGTATCGGGAGACTGAATGTTTTGGACTTGCAAATACAGATTAGGAGGCTTCCGAAACCAGTTGTAGCAATGGTTGCAGGTTATGCGATTGGAGGTGGTCACGTGCTTCATTTGGTGTGTGACTTGACAATTGCAGCTGATAATGCAAAATTTGGACAAACTGGTCCTAAGGTTGGGAGCTTCGATGGAGGATACGGGGCAAGTCTTTTAGCAAGGACCATAGGTTTAAAGAGAGCCAAGGAAATATGGTTTTTATGCAGGCAGTATGATGCAAAAACAGCTCTTGAATGGGGCTTGGTAAATGAAGTTGTGCCACTTGAATTGCTTGAGATTGAAACGGTTAAATGGTGTAACGAAATGCTTCGGCTGTCTCCGATTGCTTTACGTATGTTAAAAGGAGCGTTTAATGCAGCCGACGATGGTTTAGCAGGATTGCAGCAGTTTGCTGGAGATGCAACGATGCTTTTCTACATGAGTGAAGAGGGCCAAGAGGGTAGAAACGCTTATGTGGAAAAACGATCACCTGACTTTTCTAAGTTTCCAAGAAGGCCGTAGTTGGATACATCTCCAAAGGGAATAAAACTTTATCTTTTAGGTGCAAGGCCTAAAACAATTCCGGCGGCGATCGCTCCTGTTCTTGTTGGTACTGTCATTGGTGTACGTCCGGATAGCATTAGTCACCTGAAAGCAGTGAATGCAATCCTTGCACTTTTGACGTCAGTATTTCTTCAAATTAGTGTTAATTTTGCAAATGACTACTCAGATGGAGTAAAAGGTGCAGACAAAGAAAGAGTTGGTCCGTTACGCCTTGTTGGATCTGGACTTGTGCCTGCAAAAAGAGTACTTTTACTTGCTATAGCAGCTTCCTTTGCTGCTGCACTTTGTGGACTTGTTCTGGCAATTCTCACTTCTTGGTGGCTTATATTAGTTGGTTTACTCTCAATTCTTGCTGGATTTGCTTATACAGGCGGCCCAATTCCATACGGATATAAGGGATTTGGAGAAATATTTGTACTGGTCTTTTTTGGTTTAGTCGCAGTTGGCGGTTCTGCCTATGTGCAAAGTGGATCAATACACTTGTCGTATGTCCTTTGTGGCTTGTCGATTGGTTTATATGCTGCAGCAATTCTTTTGGCAAATAACTTACGAGACATTAAAACCGATAGATTATCGAAGAAAATTACATTAGCGGTTATGCTTGGGGATCCAATCACGAGAGTTACTTGGTTCGCATCTTTAGTAGTTGCAAACCTTCTGGTGGTGCCCATTTCCTTAATTGAAAAAAAGCCAACTGAACTACTGTCAATATTGGCTTTTTTAGTATTAATAAAACCGATAAAGGTGATCATGGCAAAAGGCATAGGAAAAGATCTGATACCAGTACTTCAATTAACGTCTTTAGCCGAGCTTATTTTTGCAATGCTATTTTCAACTGGAACTTTTATTTGAGTTTTCTTGGCCAATAGACTTAGAGTGTTTTTCTGTGAAACCAGAAGGCAACACGTATTTCTATATTTGGTAGCTGGGTAGTTATGCCATTCGTAGTTATAAGAACGCAACTTTGTTGGGATTTAGGTATCTAAATTTCCAAGAGCATTTAATTCTATTAAAATAGCTCAACTATTTACGATGCTGAATTAAGTGTTTTTACGTTGTGTGCTACTGTGACTGTTTTAAGTGAGAACTTGTCAATCGATAGATCTTCATTGATTTTTTTAAAAGTTATTGCGCCCTAGTTTGCCTAATCGCTATTTACGGCTTTTGTGCCTAAAATATCGTTAATTTGCAAATATCTGAACATTTTCTTAAAAATTTCGGTATAAGTACATTAAATAATTAATTTGGAACACTTTGGTTGGAGCACTTTGACGGCATTAGATGGAAAAAAGTTTTTAACGGTAAAAAGTTGGTTCAACAAATAAAAAGCATGAATTCAGCAAGAGCACTGTAAATGCATAAGCTCGATACGTTCAGGCACCTATTTGGTCATCCAAAATGTGCAACAACTTAGTTTTTTTATAGAAATTAGGAGGAAACATGTGTCTAATTCACAAAATTAGGGTAGCTTCGTTGTTAGCTCTATTTGGGATAATCGCAACGTCTTGTTCAGGCGGGCAAAGCGCCTATAGTTCTTCGACTGTGCCTTACACTTCAACTGGTAATCAAACGGTCACCGTTAAGGTTGTGCACAATTCGACGGTAGGTTACTATTTGGTAGGTCCAAGCGGACGTGCATTGTATACGTATAAGCCAGACCCGAGCAACAGCGTTACGTGCACAGGTTATTGCCAGTCAATTTGGTCTCCGTTTAGTGTCAAAAGTGGTGCAAAGGTAAAGGTATCAAGTCACATTACCGGTGTAGTTTCAACCTTCTCCTACAATGGCGGCGATGAGGTCACTTTAAACTCGAAAGCTCTTTACTACTATTCAGGGGATACGTCAGACACATCTATAAATGGACAAGGCATACAAGGGATTTGGTTTGTGGCAACCGTTTCTAAATAAATTAGCCACTTACAAACTCGCCCTTAGCGCCAGAAGCGAATTCACATTTAGGTAAAAAATAGTCCTGCAACGACAATTTTGTTAATTCATACTAAATTGGACGTTAAGGACGGCAACTTATGACGGATACCAAAACTGTTGATCAGATCCAGTGCAGTATTAATCGTGAAATGACAACAGAAGACTTGTTTAATGATGCATTTTCTAACTTCAAACTAGAACTAATGTTTCAAGCTCGAAAGTGGTTTAGTGATACGGACCAAGCTGAAGACATTGTCCAAGATACTTTCGTAAGAGCATGGAGGTCAAGAGAAAGTTTCGATTCAAGTATGTCATCGATTAGAACGTGGCTTCACAACATAGAGAGAAATGTCATATTTGATACCCTAAAAAAGAGGTCACGCTTTTTATCTGTATCAACTGTTGGCTATGAATTCGTAGCTCCAGACAGTATAGAAATAGCTATGTTGAGATGGTGCATTGTTGAGGCACTAAGTAAATTAAAAAAAGATTATAGAGTTATAGTTGTCGAGGTGTATTTCAAAAGTAGAACGAGTTCAGATCTGGCATGCATGTTAAAAATCCCAGAAGGAACTGTTAGAAGTAGGCTTCACTACGCTCTTCAGTCTTTAAAATCCATATTAGAAGATGGTGAAAGCGGACAATAGATACTCTCCTGATCCGAGCTTAATGGCGTGTTGAGGACCTTGTCGATTACTTCAAAAATAGAAGTGCTAGAGGAGATAAAGTAGTTGATTCCAGCCCAATCAGAGAGTTGTACTATAAATTTTGGACCAAGTAGCTCTATAAAGTAATGTCATAGTGGAAATCAAATATAAGTTTCGCGACTTCTTTCGGCTTTTCCAAGTGAACGGCATGACCTGCACTTTCAATGACTTTGCTGGTTGAAGTTGTGATTAAAGAAGCCATCTCGCTTGCGTATTCGGAGTACTTTTCGTCGTCACCTCCTGAAATTAAAAGTACTTTTAATCCTCTATCTGACAGTTCATGTAGGCGATCCCAAACTGGTTTATATGCTCCTTGACCAGCATATCGTAAGCTTGAAGCGAGACCTTTAGCTGAGTTTTTAAGTCTAGCCTCGAGATCTTCTTGTGTAACTCTAAGGTTAGAAAAAAGAGGACCGGAAAGCCATCTATCAATGAACTCTGGAATCTCTTGATCGCCGCCTATTTCAAGTTCTGATGCAAGGTTTTCATCTGCAATGTACCGTTGTCTTCTTAGAAGTGCATCCTTAATCCCTGCCATTGAAGAGATCAGAACTAATTTCTTTACTGCCGTTGGGTAGTTTAAGGCCAAAAGAAGGACTGATCTTGCACCTTGTGAGTATCCTAACCAAGTACCTGAACCTAATGGCTTTAAAAGTTTAGCAATCTTTTCCGAGTCAGCGATAATTTCACTTGAACCTCCGTGACCAGGTAAATCAACTGTTGTTATCGCTGAATGAAGCATCTCTGATTGATTTTCAAGTTTTCGAATCGCATGAATTAAAGGATCAAAAGAGATGCCAGTTTGGCTAAACCCATGGACAAAGAAGAGCGGATTCCCACTCCCTGTCGTTTTGTAGTCTAGTGGTTTTAGGTCACTAAAATCGGCTATAGGATTCATATAAACATTTCCTTATTAATCATGATAGTACAACAGAAATTTGCAAATGCGCTAGTTAGGGCTCTAAGTAACAATGGACTAAGACATGCTTTAGTGTGTCCTGGATCTCGGTCGACCCCACTTGCTTTGGCATTTGAAAATAATGCGGACGTTCAGGTTCATGTCCGTCTTGACGAGCGGTCCGCTGGGTTTGTTGCACTTGGCATAAGTGTAATAACTAAACGGCCCGTAGCAGTTGTAACAACCAGTGGAACGGCCGCTGCAGAGTTGCTCCCTGCTATAGTCGAAGCTTCACTTTCAAATATCCCATTAATTGCAATTACAGCTGACAGACCTCATGAACTTTATGACGTTGGAGCTTCACAAACTATTCGGCAGTCGAATTTATTTGGTTCATATACTCACTATGCAACTAGTTGGCCGGTCCCAAGCGAGAGAGACGAAGAGAGCTGGGACCAACTTGGGCTTAGGCTGATAGCAGAATCTTCTAAAAAACCTGGCAAAATAGGTCCTGTTCATTTAAACGTATCTTTTGATGAGCCACTTTTAGATAAAGAGTATAATTCTGAAACACAAATTAAGAAGGTTAATGATGAAAGTCAAACTGATTTTGATAGGAAAGTTTCTCCATCTATTAAAGTTTTCAACTTTTCAATCGGCCTAGATTCAGCGCCGTTGCTACCAAGTTCACTGGAAGCTAATTCAGTGAAGAATGAACCTATTTTTCATTTGAAAGATAGTGATCAAGTGCGCGCGGTAGCGGACTTATTGAAACAAAATGTATTAGTAGTCGTAGGTGGCGAGGCTTCGAATCTTAAACTGCTGGAAGAACTTTCGCGATTTATGAGGTGGCCAATTTTCAGAGAGGCAAGGTCAAATCTTTTCTTTGATGAAAATACGTGTATTGTGAGCCATTTCAACCTTTTTTTGAAAGACGAACGAATAAGAACGGCGTTAATTCCAGATTCGGTAATTTTGTTTGGAAACCCAAGTAGTTCTAAAGAGTTATCAAATTTTTTGGTAGATATCAGGAACGCTAATGTGCCAATAATAAGAATTGACCCAAATCTTGAGTTTAAAGATCCTTTTAAGGTATCTAGCCACGTCATTATCTGTAAGGAGAACGATTTTATAGACCTTCTACCTAATGTGTTTAAAGATAGGCGTTATGCGGGAACAAATAGTGAAGTTCAAACTTTCAAAGAACGTAGTGACGATTTTCTGCATACTTTCGAAAATCTCGCATTTTACGAAAAATGTGGTGAGATTCAAAAAAAGTCATCCGTTGCTATTGAGAACGTATTAGCTGGTTCTAAAGTATTGAGCGGACCATATGTTGGCTATTGGATTTCAAAATTGGCACCTACCGATTCAGTGATTTTTTTATCGTCTTCTATGCCTATAAGAGATTTTGAATGGTTTTCTGCTCCTAGGAGTGACTTGACAGTACTGTCGAATAGGGGAGCGAATGGAATAGATGGTGTTACCTCTACCGCTATAGGAGTTGCAACTGGTCTAAAGGACGCTTGTAAACTTGATAGCGACGGCGAGCTTGAAACTTTATCAAAGGAGTCCAAAAAAGGCTTATTGGCATCCGAAAGACCGCCTGTAATTGCTATAATTGGTGATCTAGCGTTCTTGCATGATCTTTCGGCACTTGTTGCCTTGAAATCACAGGAAAAGTCTCAACTGCTAATAGTCGTAATTGACAATAACGGTGGTGGAATCTTTTCTTTTTTGAAGCAGAAAGAAATATTAGACGAAAAAAGCTTTGATCTGCTGTTCTCTACTCCTTCCAGAATCGAAATAGCTCAAGTGTCGAAAAGCTTAGGGTACAAGACATTGTCAGTAGAGAGTGCTGCAAATTTTAAAGCTAGATTTGAGAGAGCATTAAAAACTAGTGTTAAGAATCAAGATATTGTTATACTTCACGTGAGAACGAGCCGTGAAGATGATATAAAGGTGCATAACGAGATTTTTGAAGAGTTTAGAGATATCATTATTTCTAAGTAGAAAATTCTTGTTTATGCACTAAATCCAAAGGTTGATTATGAAAGTAAACGGGCGAAATTTTGAGAGAAGTTCTAGGGTTGATTCTCTTTTACGCCACATTCTTGCTGAAGAGATTACCGAAATGGCTGACAGTGATGACAGATTGGTTATGCTGACAGTGACTGGAGTTAGTTGTTCAAAAGACCTAAAACATGCAACTGTATGGTTCGATCACCTAAGTGAGGACTCACTGGTTGCGCTTTTAGAAATTAGACATAAACTCCAACGGCGCATTGCAAAACAAGTGAAGATGAAGAGGACACCGATTTTGGAGTTTGGCGCAGATCCAGCAATAAGCGCTGGTGAAAAGGTTGACTTACTTCTTAAAAGACTAACTTTTGATAGCTAATCGTTTCACCTAGGTGCAGAACAGTCTGGTTGCCATTTAGGCAAACTATCGTAAAGATGAGTATCAGTGTAGTCGTAAGAATTGCTGTGAGAGTTCTAACATTTGCTTAAACAGGGTATTTAATTCCATTAATCTAGAGTGATGGAAACTGTAGGATCTCCAGACGCAGGACTATTGGTGATCGATAAAGATTCAGGTATGACTTCTCACGACGTAGTTGCGAGTTTAAGAAGGATTTTTGCTCAGAAGAGAGCGGGGCATGCTGGGACCTTAGATCCAGATGCAACTGGAATACTTATAGTTGGATTTGGTCGTTTTACACGAGCCTTAAAGTACTTTGTGGGATTGCAAAAAACATACATAGCAGATTTCGTGCTAGGTGTATCTACAGACACTATGGACTCAAGTGGAGTTGAGATTGCACGGAGTAATCCTCGGAAAGTGTCAGACGATGACATTGAAGAAGCTATTAAGGCTCTGACCGGCGAAATAATCCAAGTTCCTCCAATGATTTCAGCCATTAAGGTTGGTGGCAAGAAGCTCTACGAATACGCGCGTGAAGGGAAAGAAGTTGAGATTCCTCCGCGTAAAGTCAATGTTTATTCATTTGAATTCACTAGGTCGAATATTGAAAATGAGTTGCGCGTAAAGATTAGTTGCTCAGCCGGAACCTATATTAGGAGTCTAGCGAATGACTTGGGTGAAGCACTTGAGGTTGGCTGTCATCTTAAAAATCTTAGAAGAGTCGAGATCGGTTCATTCGGAGTTCAACAGTCAGTGAGTATTAAGGACGTCACTTTGAATCATTTCTTGACTCCAGCAAGCGCACTATCTTTCATGCATCAAGTAACAGTTTCTGAAGAAGTGGAGGCAAAGATTTCTCATGGATCTCCACTTTCTAGAGTTGAAACCGGAGCACTTGGTGAAGGTCCTTTCGCTATGATTAATAGTAATGGTGATCTATTAGCAGTTTATAAATCAGCAGGACTGGAAAAAATAACACCTGACGTAGTAGTAGCTGCAACAGGTTAATCTTTTAAGTAGGGATGACAATTTTTAATATTGAAGACAATGTTCGTGATCTAGTAAAAGCCTCAGTAGTTGCTATTGGCGTGTTTGACGGCGTGCATTTGGGGCATCGGGCACTAATTGAGGAAGCAGCCTCTTTGGCGAAAGATAAAGGGATTTCGAGCGTTGTCCTTACATTCGATCGGCATCCTCTTGAGATTATCAATAAGGATAAAGCTCCACTTATGATAATGGACCTTGAGCAAAAGGTAGCAAAGCTCAAGGAAGTAGGCGTAGATTATGTAGCAGTTTTGAAATTCGATTTAAAGAGAAGCCATCAAAGCGCACATGAATTTATCGAGGAAGTTCTTGTCGGAGCTTTAAATGTTAGGTCAGTTGTGGTGGGAAATGATTTTAGGTTTGGAAGAGACCGTGAAGGTTCAGTAGAGTATCTTGCAAAATATGGCCCCTCATACGGTTTTGAAGTCACATCGTTTGAATTGGTTACCCGTCAGCACAAGTTTGATGAGGGTGTAACTGAAAGTACGGTTGAAGTTCCAATCTCATCGACTTTGATTCGATCTTTACTAAGTTCCGGTGAACTGGAAAAAGCTTCTCATTTACTGTCTAGGTATCCAACCTATATAGGAAAAGTTCTCCATGGTCACGCAAGAGGTGGAGCCGAGTTGGGATTTCCTACTGCAAACATCGAAGTAAACAAAAGAATAATTATTCCAAAAGTTGGTGTATATGCGTCCTTAGTTCTATTGGATGACGGACGTAGATTTAGGTCAGCAACGTCCATTGGAACCAGACCGACATTTTTAGAGAATGCCGAGATATCGTTTGAGACTTATATTTTGGATCTAAATGAAGATATTTACGAACGAACAATTGAAGTTTCACTGGTGCAAAGGATTAGAGATGACAAAAAGTTTGATTCAAAAGAGGACCTAGTAAATCAAATGGAGAATGATATCGTGAAGATTCGTTCGTTGTTAGCTACAATATCGTTATGACAACAAGAGATATTCGTCTTTATGGGGACCCAGTATTAAAGTCAAAAACCAAGTTAATTGAAGAAATAGACGGCAAGACAATCAAGATAATCGAAGATCTTAAAGATACGTTACGTGAGACTGATACTGGAATTGGACTCGCTGCCAACCAAATCGGCATTGATAAAAGAATCTTTGTTTATGACCTGGAAGGTAATGACAAGTTTGAAGTTGTTATTAATCCTGAAATAGTTGAAGCAGATGGAGAATGGACATATGAAGAAGGTTGTTTGTCGGTGCCGGGATTACACTGGCCCATTTTAAGGCCAAAGGTAGTACACCTTAAAGGTATTAACGAAAAGGGAAATGAGATCTCAATTGATGCTGATGAACTTTTAGGGAGACTGGTCCAACACGAGTTAGATCACCTAGATGGCAAGCTTTTGATTGAAAGATTAGACTCGGATCAACTCAAAGAAGCAAAATCTGCTTTGCGAGAGATTGCTACAAGTATGTTATCAAGTGAAACCGAAATATATCGTAACATCGAGTAGCAAGCCAATTTGATTTATATGGGAAAACATTTAATAAGAAATTTTAAGTTTGCGATGTATCCTTCAAAATTGCAAACTTCAGCTTTGAATTTGTTAGTACAACATCAACTTGAACTACTTAACGTAGGTCTGAAAAAAAGAGTCGGAGTAAATAGATGGAATAAACAACCTTTGCTTTATTCCAACCACTATAAAATCCTCTATCATTTAAAACATGCTAGATCTGGAATTTTAGAGTGTGGAGTGCCTTTATGTGGAGGGACTCAACAAAGATTAGATCGGCACATTTATTCATTGCACAGTATCGATGAAGCCGAATTCGGTGGGTTTCGACCTAACGTGAGGATTTGAGTGAAACTTTGTTTTTTTGGATCTCCACTTGTCTCAGCAAGGATTCTAAGTGACCTGATAGATTTCGGCGTTAATTTTGAGATTGGGATTACTATGCCACCCAAGAGAAGGAATCGAGGTTCAGCGTTAGTTCCAACTGAAGTCGAAAAGGTATTGAGTGCTAACTCGATAAAGGTTTCTTATGACCCAAAGAGCGTGATCGGCGTAGCTGATTTTGGACTTGTTGTAGCTTATGGAAGATTAATAAAAAATGACGTGTTAGATGCGGTTGATCTAGTTAATGTGCACTTTTCGCTTCTTCCTAGATGGCGTGGCGCAGCTCCTGTTGAAAGAGCAATACTCTCAGGAGATAGCGTGACAGGTGTAACGCTCATGAAAGTAGTGCCAGAACTAGATGCTGGTCCAACCTACGACCGTTTTGAAACAACGATCTTGCCATTTGAAAGCTCAGCATCTCTCACACTTAGACTAGGGGAGTTAGCTTCTCAATTTCTGATAAGCAAGCTAAATAACGGTAGTAAGGATAATAAAGTATTTGACATTTCCAAATTTAAATCGCCAATTCCTCAAACTGGTGAGATAACTTATGCGGACAAGATCGACAAATCTCTTAGACGAGTAAACTTTCTAGAACCCGTAACGAGCATTGAGAGAATTGTAAGAATTGGTGGAGCATGGTGCATGCTTGGTGAAAAACGGCTTCAAATAGAAGATGCTCAAGCAGTTGAGGATACCTCAAATGATTTTGAAATTGGTCAGGTTATTGTGCTTGAGTCGGAGGTCTTTGTAAAAGGTATCGACGGACTATTAAAAATAAATCTGGTGAAACCTGAAGGGAAAAATACTATGACCGCTAAAGCCTTTGTTGCCGGTTTTGGTGGAAAGAACGCTAAAGGCTTACCAATTCTCAAGTAGAATATAGCCCGTGCTTCGAATTGCTCCTTCACTCCTTGCTGCAGATTTTGGGAATTTAGCTGAACAGGTGGGTGAAGTTGCTTCTGATGCAGATCTTTTGCATCTGGATGTAATGGATGGTCATTTTGTTCCAAATCTAACTATTGGACCTGCGGTGGCAAAATCTTTAAGAAAACACACCGGTTTATTTTTCGACTGTCATCTAATGGTTGTAGACCCAATTAAATTTGTTGCGCCCTTTAAGGATGGGGGAGCGGATTCAGTTACTTTTCATATTGAAGTCGGCAAAACGAATGAGACAATAGATGAGATCAAAAGGCACGAACTTGGAGTTGGACTTGCGTTGAACCCAGATACACCTTTTAATGAAGTTAAAGATTATCTCGAGAAAATTGACATGTTGCTCATAATGACCGTGTTTCCTGGATATGGAGGGCAAAGTTTTATGCCGGAGGTTATTGCAAAAATAAAAGAGGCAAAGGTTTTTATTAAAACTCACGAACTAGATGTTTCGATTGAAGTAGATGGTGGAATTGACCACTCTACAGCTCCAAAATGCAGAGAGGCTGGGGCTGATACATTTGTAGCCGGAACTGCAATATTTAGGAATGAAAGACCTTGGGAAGCGATAAGAAGACTTCGAAATGCTATTGAGAATGTGCAATGCTCGCAAAAGTTTTAACAGTTTCTGATTCGACCTCTCGCGGCGAAAGAAAAGATACTTCAGGACCGGCTTTAAAAAAATACTTAGAAGACCACGAATTTGATGTGGTTTCCTATGAAATTATAAGTGATGGTGTTGAAGAGGTATCCCGAAAGCTTCGAGAGATGTCAGATAATTTTGTTGGGGTTATTATAACTACAGGTGGAACGGGGTTTTCACCAAGAGATCTTACGCCAGAGGCATCTAGGCTTGTAATCGAACGAGATGCACCTGGATTTGCTGAGGCAATGAGAAGATCAAGCAAGTTTGGACCACTGTCACGCGGAATATGTGGAATAGTTGGGAAAACAATCGTAATCAACGTCCCAGGATCGGAAAAGGGGGCACTTGAATCCCTTGAAGCAGTAGTTGAAGTTCTCCCACATGCATTAAACTTGCTAAGCGAAGATCAAGTTGGGCATTAATTTTTTGGTTTTTTATCATTGGGCTTCAATAGCAATTACGATGGAAGAAATGTATGAATTTATGGAGATTACCAGGTTAAAAGATCAGGGTATTTGAAGTTTCTCACAAAATGGGCATAAATGAAGCAAAATAATTTAGTAACATAGGGTAGGAGATACATTTTGTTTTTGAAATTATTATTTATAAACAGTGCTGCATGTGGAGGTAGAGGGTAGATGTTAAAAGGCTTTACACCCATGGAAATAGCACTTAGCGCCGCTAAATCAGTAAGGTACAGTGTCAAACCGAATCCTTGGGTTGGCGCTGTCATAGTTGAAGATGGTGCAATGAGCCACCCTGAGTCATGGATTGTTGGAAGTACCGAGCCAGTTGGTGGTAATCATGCTGAAATAGTTGCACTAAAAAGAGCAGGTAACAGGGCAAAAAAGTCAACAATGTACGTGACATTAGAGCCTTGTTCGCACACTGGCAAAACAGGTCCGTGTGTTCAAGCAATTGTGGATGCTGGTGTTAAGAAAGTAGTTGTGTCAATCAAGGATCCAGATAAGAAGGTCAATGGAAAAGGCATAAAGTTTTTGCGTGAACATGGTGTTCAAGTTGAAATAGGTGACGAGGCAAGAAAAACAAAAGCGCTGTTAGATACGTATATCCACCACCGTGCGACAGGTAAGCCGTATGTAATATTAAAATTTGGCGCGTCAATCGATGGGAAAATTGCTGCTATTGATGGCTCCAGTAAATGGATTACGGGCACTGAAGCTCGATTTGATGCCCACGTACTAAGAGCTGCGTCAGACGCCGTTGTGGTAGGGAGTCATACAGTAGAAATTGATGATCCTTCTCTTGACGCGAGATTAGGTGAATTTAATCCGTTAGCAAAAGTTGAAGGCATCGTACAACCTGAAAAGATTGTTGTTGGGAAAATCCCTTCAAAGTCAAAACTGAGTGGAGCTCGTTCCTACGTAGGTGATCTAAAGGATCTTGTAACAGAACTTGGCGATAAAGGGGCACTTCAGATTTTAGTTGAAGGCGGAGCTGACATTGCAAAGCAGTTTCATGAAGCAAAGTTAGTAGATAAGTATGTGTTTTATTTCGCTCCGAAGATAGTTGGAGGGGAAGGTTTGTCAATGTTTAGTGACCACGGTACATCAAATATTGGCGATGTTTGGACAGGGAAATTTGTGAACTACAAGAAACTTGGCAACGACATCAAGATTGAGCTAACGAAAAAATAAGGTTTTTAAATAAATCAAGATAGTAAAGTAAAATCATTTGTTTTCATTATATTTGTATACAAACACCGTGGTTAGGTAATCTTTGTTAGTCTGAGAGTTCTTAACCTATTAGTAAATTAATAGAATATTGTTAAGTTAATTTTATCGAAAGTAGATTCTTTTTGGAACTAAATATTATTGAGGATGCGGTTGAAGCTCTTAAAAAGGGCGAGATAATAGTTGTCGTTGACGATGAAGATCGTGAGAATGAGGGCGACTTAATTATGGCTGCCGAATTTGTGACTTCTGAAAAGATTGCCTTCTTTTTGAATCATACATCAGGCTTTATATGTGTGCCACTTTTGCCTGAACGACTCGAACAGTTAAATTTGCCTTTGATGGTTGAGCACAATACTGAGTCTCAAAGAACCGCCTTTACTGTCACCGTCGACTATAGGCACGGAACTACTACTGGAATCTCTGCATCTGATCGAGCCAGCACTATTAAAGCTTTGATAGATTCGTCTGCAAATCCTGATGATTTCGCAAGACCAGGACACATATTGCCTCTTAAATACAGGATTGGAGGTGTTCTGAAAAGAGCAGGACATACTGAAGCAACAATTGATCTTTTATCAATTGCTGGGCTTGAACCTGCTGGTGTTCTTTGCGAAGTGGTAAGTAAAGATAAAAGAGGCATGGCAAGGCTTCCTGAATTAATGAAGTTTTCCGAAGAGAATAATCTTAAGATCGTTTCGATAGCAGATTTGGTTAGATATCGCCGGAAGAATGAAAAACTCGTTAAGCAAACAGCTCAGGCAACTATTCCAACGTCTCACGGAGATTTTAAATGCGTTGTATATGAGTCAATATTAGACGGTGAGGATCATTTAGCCTTTGTGAAAGGTGACATAGCGGAGCAGGAAAGTGTGTTGGTCAGGGTTCACTCCGAATGCTTAACTGGAGATGTCTTTGGTTCATTGAAATGTGATTGTGGTCCCCAGCTTGAAGCTGCGTTTAAGAAAATTTCAGAAGAAGGTAGTGGTGTAGTTGTCTATCTTCGTGGACATGAGGGTCGTGGAATCGGTATTGCACATAAAATAAGAGCGTACTCTTTGCAGGAAAAAGGACGAGACACAGTCGACGCTAATCTTGAACTTGGTTTGCCGGTAGATAGTCGTGAGTACGGGATTGGAGCTCAGATATTGGTTGATCTTGGCGTATCTAAAATGCGTTTGATGACTAATAATCCAGCAAAATATGGTGGTTTAGAGGGATTTGGATTAGATATCGTTGAAAGGGTTCCACTTGAAGTGCCACCAAATCCTGAAAATATTGCATACCTTCGCACGAAAAAAGAAAGAATGGGACACATTATAGGAGGTCTTGGAGATGCCCGCTGAGTATCTGAGAGTTCAACCAGTTGAATCATCTGGGAGGGTAGTAGGAGGTTCGTTGGATGCTAAAAGGCTTAAAATTGCGATTATTGTAAGCCGGTTTAACTCGAACATAACTGACAGACTTTTAGATGGAGCAATTAAATGTTCCAAAGATTTAGGAGTTGATCCTGACAACTTAGTTACAGTTTACGTTCCAGGAGCGTTTGAAATACCTTTAACTGCCAAGTTAATTGCTGAAAATCAGCCTGTTGATGCAATTATTTGTTTAGGGGCGGTAGTCAGAGGTGATACAACTCATTATGAATTTGTTGCTTCTAATGTTGCAAATGGAATCGCTGCGGTTAGTAGGGAATTGTCAATTCCAGTTATTTTTGGAGTACTTACGTGTGAAAACACGGAACAGGCACTCGACCGATCGAGAGACGATGAGACTAATAAAGGTTATGAATCTTTTGAAAGTGCTGTTTGGACAAGCAGAGTAGTAAAGACGGCTACTGACACTGCTCTTTTCTAGATATCTTGACGCTAGTAGAGAAAATTTATAGGTTCTTAAACATGTTTTTCATGTGACTTGGGTTTCGTAAAGTAAAATTTCATTGTGTTAAAAGTTGTACTTCCCAAAGGCTCTTTAGAAAAAGCTACATTTGATCTCTTTGCTGAGGCAGATCTGAGTGTTATTAGGTCAAGTGACGTTGAGTACTCGGCTTCAATAGCAGATCCAAGAGTTGAAAGTGTTAAGATTCTAAGGCCTCAAGAAATTCCAATTTATGTTGGAGAGGGTCTTTTTGATATTGGGATTACTGGCCGAGACTGGATTGAAGAGACAGGATCAAATGTAATTTCTCTCGGCAAATTGAACTATTCTAAAGCAACTTCACGTCCAATTAAAGTAGTTTTAGCTGTGTTAGCTAGCAGTGATGTTAATTCTGTTTCAGAGCTCAAATCAGGTTTACGAGTATCTACTGAGTATCCCCTTTTGACTGAGAAATTTCTAAAAGCAAAAGGAATTCAAGCAGACATTCGTCTATCATACGGTGCTACTGAAGCAAAGATTCCTGATATCGCTGATGCTGTAGTAGAAATAACTGAAACTGGTAGAGCCCTAAAGGCGGCTGGACTAAAAGTGATAGAAGAGATTCTTGTCTCACACACTGAGTTAATTGCTAATCCGATCAGTTATGATGATTTAGAAAAACGCCACGCCATGGAGCAACTCTTGACTTTGCTGAATGGATCTTTGGAGGCAAGAGGAAAGGTTTTAGTAAAGCTGAACGTCGATGGCGGCAAGCTAAATGATGTCTTGGCACTCCTACCGTCATTAAAGTCGCCTACGATTTCTGAGCTTTCCGGTGGAGGGGCATTTGCTGTTGAAACTGTGGTGTTGAAATCAAGTATTAATATTTTAATTCCCGATCTTAAAGATAAAGGTGCGACTGATATTTTGGAAATACCTCTTTCAAAGATAGTCCATTAAAGGTATCTAGTCAATTCTTAACTTGATGGTTTTGTAAGGAGAAGATATGGCGAATTTAAATGATCCAGAAGATGAAGTAGTTTACTCTTGGCTCAATGATGATGTCATTTTTACTGGGTACGTGAAATCATTTGACTTTGAAAAAGGTCTCGGTGAAATAGAAAGTGATAGTGGTTTGGAACTAATATTCCATTGCACTCAAATAAGCGATGGCTCTCGGTCTATAGAAGTTAACCAAAGGGTATTTTTCGAACTAAAGTTTTTCCCAACTGCAAACTTTCAAGCAGCAAATATCAAAAAACTATAGAAGAAAGACAGGGCCCCTATGTTTCTCCATTCAGGTATTTATCTCGCGCCCCCACTAAAACGAGAAGGATCAGCAATTTAGGAAAACTTTCCCTATTGTGCTACGATATAGGCATGAGGAGTAACTCTGTAGGCATAAGGGAGCTAAGAAATCAAACTAGCGACGTGATGAGGCGGGTTAGAGCTGGTGAGACGGTCGAAATTACCGATCATGGACACATAGTTGCTCAGATTGTCCCGTATCAGCCAAGAATCTTGGAACAGCTTTTCCTTTCAGGACGGGCTATTGCTGCCAGTTCGTCAATTGTGGATTTGCTAGAAGAATTGGATCTTCCAAAGACGAGCGAAACAGGCCGTTCGCTTTCAATTGCACTAGAAGAGTTGCGTTCATCGGAGTCATAGTATTATGCGAGGCACAATTGCTTATTTGGATACTTCAGCATTTGTTAAGCTGCTCATAGAAGAGCGGGAATCTAGTGCTTTAATAAGAGAACTGTCGAAATGGCCCGACCATGTTTCATCTGCATTACTTGTCACCGAGACTTTAAGATCAGTTAGGCGAAGCGGAAACGAGCAATGTATTGGGTTAGCCCTTAAGTTGCTTGATTCAGTTAATTTAATAAAAATTGACGAAATGTTAGTCAAGCAGGCTGGCTATGTAAACCCACCGGAGGTTCGTTCACTTGATTCTATTCACTTAGCGTCAGCATTAAATCTCCAGCAAGAACTTGGGGTTTTTTTAGTTTATGATCAGCGATTGAAAAGTGCGGCTGAAGCACTATCTTTGCCGGTAGACTCACCGGCCTAAGTAGATGGAAGATATTGTGCGATGCGGATTCTGCTTGAAACAAACGATGCCGGTACTTCCTGAACTCGGGTCGGATTTACGCTCCTGTTGAATCCCTTCAAGCTGACACTCGCCACCGTTATTTGCTGACCCCAATCTTTTGCGTTACACAATCGGCGCTTGAGGAATTCGTCCAAAAACCGGGTCATTTCCGTCCTGCCGAAGAAGTGTTTTCCAACCGGAACTTTCGGAAGACCCCTCATGGATCGCTACCTGCCTTGTCTTGTTCCTCGCTGGTCTGTGAACGTGCTAAACCCTCAAAAGTCAGAAGTGTGTGACAAAAATTGCGGGAATTGGGAGGGACGGTGGTGGAGGCAAGCTGATTTCGCTGGTTGAGATCAGGCGGAGATAGAAGGCTGTGGGAGTTAGGCTGGACTGATTAAGGCGGTAGAGAAAGGATTTGTTAAATAGAATGAGGAGCAACCTTTCTACTGATAAATCCTATTTTCCAATAACCTTAGGAGGTGTAACTGGCAGGACTTCTGAGTAGTTTCCTGATCTCTTCATCGCATTGTCAAAGCTGTTGATCGCCTGACGTTGTCCTTCCGAAGAAAGGTTATCCGACAGATACGCATTTTCCTCGTTCCCCCTTTTCCTTATGTTCGTTTTGACGCCCACGACTCGATACAGGAGCCGAGAGCTGTAATTCTGCACGCAGGGATCTTTGCTGGGGCCGCTTGAAAGGGCGGTCCCTACCGCGATCAAGAATATCTCATATTCTTGAAAAACGTGGCAAGCCAGACAAGTTAATTGAAAAAATAAAATTTATATGATGCCAAGTAAAAAATCTACTTAGATTTAGATACCCAAACCATTTGAAGTTCACTAAGAATTGATCTAAAAGCCGACTCTTTTTCATTGTCAAGTCGTTTCCCGATCGAACTTAGTATAGCGTCAACAGTGTCAATTCCGAGTCTTGCTGCCTCAAGGTCTGGTTCATTTTCGTTAAGGTGAACTGCGACAATTTCAGCTAATCCCATCATGTGATTTATGATTAAATCCTCGACAGGAGTATTTAGGATGTTTTCCCTGACTTTTTCCATTAGACTGTTAATGTCTTCTTCAGACATGGTTGACTGGTCAATTTCATTGGTGGTTTGTTTGGCCGGGCCGGCCTTTTTCTCAGTGGTAATAGGTTTTTCACCATCTGGTGTCCAAAGTGTTTTCATATATGATAGCCTATTATATTGTAAAATACATATTTTCAAGTGGGAGCCAGGCTATCTCCCCACCGCCTCCCGAACAGGGCATAAGGATGGTTAGATATGTTGCTTTGTGCAACTCTGGCGAACACCTTTTTATCTGGCAAAGTGCCGGATTTAACAGAAGGAGGTTGCCTAATCTCAACAGCTACTGAGCCGAGAACCAACGAACTTATTCGAGCAAAAGAAGTAAGGGTTGTTGGTGTTGACGGACAGCAACATGGAATCATTTCTATAGACAAAGCTCTTTCTATGGCGAGAGAGTTTGAATTGGATTTGGTTGAAGTTGCTCCAAATGAAACTCCTCCTGTTTGTCGAATTATGGACTACGGAAAGTTCAAGTTTGATG
>JAJYFT010000112.1 GCA_021790815.1 Actinomycetes bacterium | reverse complement strand
GTTTTGAGATATTTCCAAGCAAGCTCAAAGCCCACTTCAAAAGCTTGTATTGCAGCCGCCCTTTGAATTTCGTTTTCATCTGAATTCAATATGCGATCCAAAAAGTCTCTTACCTTTTGCAACTGAGTTTTTTGCGCAACTATCCTGCTCATGCGAGAAGATTCTCCATTCCCGACTGCACTTCTTTCAAAAACTCCATACTCACTAAGCTTAGATCCACAATATCAACCACATAGGGTATGTCCGAGTCATCGAGTGCATTCCATAGTTTGGCGACCACGGAGATCGGCATAGGTACTGATCCCTTAAAGCCTAAATCAATATCACTAAATTTTCTTGAAGTTCCCTTAACCCTTGAACCAAATACCACTGGTTGCCATTTCGAAGTATCGACATTTGCCATCACGATTTCCCGAAGTTCATTTAAGTACTTCTCTTCGATCAAGATGTTCATATAGCAAGTTTACCCATAATAAACGATTACAGACAACTAGTAAATATCATTGCCAATCTCAAATGCGCGGATTCCCTGAAGCCGTACAGATAGTTTCCTCATTGCCCAAGTAATAGTTTGTAGTACAGTACGTGGTCTCGTTTATAAACGACGATTTAAAGCAAGATAAGAGGAAACATCTTTGCAAAAGAATACTTTTTGAAGTGGAAAGTGCCCTTCCATGGCAAAGGTCTAGTACGCTCCCACATAAATAGGAAGCGCATGGTCTACACTTCCAGGGGATTAGCTTCGTAAGTCCATTTGAATTACTTGTCTTTCTGGTCGTATTCAGCTATGAAAGTTAGCATTTTAGAAATGAGATCATCCAGAGGAGTTAAACTGAATTTTTTATTATTTTACGTTTAAGTACTTAGGAGAACATCTCAACTTGATTGACCAAACTTGCATGCGGTGGTGTGTAATGACTAACCTAACAAGGATGGCTAACAAATCAGGGTTTGGTGTATTTTAAAGTATGACTTTATCCATTGTTTTGAAAAGTATGGATCTTTATGGATGAACCGACCGATTTGTTAATTCTGTCGAGTCGAACTCTTCTAAAATAGGTTCTGCGAGAACTTCACCTGTGTATACGTCAAGTGCAGCAAATAGTGAACTTTTTTTTATGACGGATATATTCTTACTCCCTAAGTGTTTTTCGGTCAATAGTTACGGATCTTCTTTTAAACTTACCTTCTTTAACCTAAGGGGAAGTCTACCCATCTACTGAGACAACTATTGCACTATCAAAAATTTAGGTAAAGCCCACGAACATCACTAACTCGATTCCAGAAATCTGGGTCATCCCCGAGGTTTAACCACCCTCTAACCAAAGTGACATCTAAATTCATCGCCACTTGAGTTCGGCAAACTTATGATGACGATACTTTAATTCCTTCATCTATGATGAGTACTGACAATACTTTGATGAACTTAAGCAGCAACAGTGGAACTCTCACCTTTTTTAAATTTGCAAGAGCTGAAAGTTTCATCCCTTCGTTGTGTGTCATTTGTCTTGGTCTAGCGAGATATGGTTTGTAATTTAAACCTTCAACTCCTTAAAAAAGAATTGCTTTCTTTACTAACTTTATGCTGGTTTATATCGATAGAAAGTCCGATCTTGCAAAGTGACATAACTTTACTGCACAAAAGAATGGCTTTTGCTCTTTTGACATCGACATGTGAAGAAGAATGTGCTCTTCCCAGCGCACTAAATCTGCCTTTTGTTCATCTTATAAGAGTAATCTCTCGACTAAACATCCTATATAAGTACCATAAAGATAATGGTTAGGTACTCAATTTTTCAATGTATGCATGTATGCGATCTATTTAAGGGTGGATGGGCTAGACAGTCGACTAAATGCATTTCGCATGCTACTGCGTTGGCAGTTAGCATCACCACAGTGTTTGCAGTCTGCAGATAACTCCATTAAATGGGTGGGTTTATAGCATTTAAGCAATTTCACTATCGTCTATGTCCTTTTTGCACACCTAGGGGTCCTTCGCTATTACAGGTTAGTTGTTTTATTGATAGTTGCTACTACTATCTCTTCCGACTTCTCATTAGCGCTTTTTTATTTCGCAGGTTAACTATAGGTATCACCTTTACCAGACACTTTAAGGTAGTGCCTTAAAGCCTTTATGCTGATGCTAAAACGAAGATCTTGAGTTGTTATAAGAGCTTTCTTAACATTCCACGCTAAATACGCCGGAGAGTTCTTTGATATCAGATCCAAGTACAAAGATGTCTTCCAAAGCCTTCGCCAACTATTTACAGGCTCGGCTCTCTCTTTTTCTATATATAGATCAGTTAACAACACTTTACGCTTCACATTAAATTGGGAACTGTTAGTTTAATTCATCTCGCTTTAACGCAGACCTCTCGACATACGCCAGAGATTTCACTATCAGGGTCCTTGGCATCTCAACGGACCGAACTTTCAGGGTTAGTTGTTGTGAGCTTGTCGCTCTTTGTGTCATAGTTTCTCCCTTTAGGATTTACTTACACCCGAGCTACTAACCGCACAAAGAGTAACATTTATAACTGTCTGACCTGGAAACAAATTCTAGAGCTTAATCAAGCTGTGTTGCTTTAAAATAGATAACTTTGGAAAACAGTTTTGCGTGATCCATAAGGTGCTAGTTTTACGTAGCAAGTCGGACTATTTACCAAAAGGTGGAACAATAGTTCATGCTGAACTTAACCAGAGAGAACTGGCATCCAACTTTGTCTACGTGTTTCATAAGTGCTTATTTCGTCACTGTGCTTCAAAGTGATGCCAATATCGTCGAGCCCTTTCACATACCGTTCTTGTGTAAAACGATCCATTATGAAGCTGACTTCAATGTCTAATTGAGGAACACTCAGAGCGAGCCTTTCGACGTCTATAAGTATTATTAGGCTTGGATCGGATTCGATTCCGTCCATTAATTTTCTGACTGTACTTTCTTCAACTTGAACCGGTACGAGCCCAGATTTCGAGCAGTTATTTTTAAAAATATCCGCAAATCTCGATGAAATCACTGCCTTAAAACCATAATCCATTAGAGCCCATACCGCATGCTCACGTGAAGAACCAGTTCCAAAATTTGGCCCAGATACCAAGATCGTTGCACCGGCGAATTCATCTTTATTTAGAACAAAATCACGGTCATCCTTCCACTCAGAAAAGAGACCCTTACCAAATCCAGTTCTTTCCACTTTCTTTAGCCAATCACTCGGTATTATTTGATCCGTATCAACATCTGACCTGTCTAACGGAACACCTCTACCTTCTATTATTGAAATAGCTTCCACATATTGCCTTTCGTTAACTTATAAATCATCTGGTTCTGAAAAGAACCCCCTTATCGCAGTTGCTGCCGCGACTGCAGGTGAAACCAGGTGCGTTCTTCCCCCTCTACCCTGTCTTCCTTCAAAATTCCTATTGGAGGTAGAGGCACATCTTTCTTCGGGCGCAAGTTTATCTGGATTCATTGCCAGACACATCGAGCACCCACTCTCCCTCCATTCAAATCCGGCCTTCAAAAAAATCTCGTTTAAACCCTCTTGTTCCGCTTGGCGCTTAACTCGTTGTGAACCTGGAACTACCAATGCTCTCATTGAACTGTGAACTTTTCTACCTTTAACAACGGAGGCAGCTAAACGCAAGTCTTCTATTCGCGAGTTTGTACAAGAACCAATAAATACCGTGTCAACTTTTATGTCTTTGATAGGTTGACCTGCTTTCAGACCCATATACTTGAGTGCTCTCTCGGCAGACTCAACCTCAGCTGACGTACTCAAACCTATTGGATTAGGTACTTCACCTTTGATTTCGACAACTTGAGATGGATTAGTTCCCCACGTTACGTAAGGAGTAAGATTTGAAACGTCTAATTCAACTTCACTATCAAACACTGCACCAGGATCTGATTTGAGGGTTTTCCAAAACGAAACTGCGGAATCGAAAGAATCACCCTTAGGGGCAAATTGACGATCTCTTAGATAATCAAAAGTTACTTCATCTGGAGCAATCATTCCCGCCCTTGCACCTGCTTCAATGGACATGTTGCAAATCGTCATTCTCCCCTCCATGCTAAGTGACTCTATTGTCTCACCTCTATATTCAATTACAGAACCAATACCTCCACCGGTTCCAATCTTTCCGATTACAGCAAGAATGATGTCTTTTGCTGTCACATGCCGTCTAAGTTTTCCGGTAATATTTATCGCCATTGTCTTAGGTTTTTGTTGCGGCAGAGTTTGGGTGGCAAGGACATGTTCAACTTCGGAAGTCCCAATGCCAAAAGCTAAAGCACCAAATGCTCCGTGAGTGGCCGTGTGACTATCTCCACAAACAATAGTCATCCCTGGTTCGGACAGTCCAATTTCAGGACCAATCACGTGGACTATTCCCTGTCCTGACGAGCCAATTGGGAAATACGTAATTCCATACTCTTCACAATTTTCAGCCAAGACTTCTAGCTGCTTTCGCGATATCGGATCAGCGACAGGCTTATCTATGTCTTGAGTAGGAACATTGTGATCGGCAGTGGCAACCGTTAAATCTGGTCGCCTGACAGATCTGCCATTTATTCGCAAGCCATCGAATGCCTGTGGAGATGTTACTTCGTGCACCAAGTGGAGATCTATGAACAGTAAATCTGGTTCGCCGTCAGACCTCGCAACTACATGCGATTCCCAAACTTTTTCAAAAAGCGTGGAAGGACTACTTCCTTGCATTCCTACTTGTTCTTTTTCTTGCGTATTTTCATTTTCCAGCATCACTATCCAGATTAACCCATTATTTCATTGCGAAAGTAACGCTAATTTCTGCCGATTGAGGTTGAACGACACGATTTCACCAATAATTTGATAAAATACGTATGAAGATTCAATTTACTTAGCGTCCAGGAGAAAAAATTGTCAGATACTATTACTACTACTAAAGTAAAAATTGGAAGGCGGCCTACAGTTATTACTTTAACTGATCCAGCAATTCATAAGGTAAGCAACCTGTTGAAAGAAGAAGGGGGCGACGAGCTGTTTTTAAGGGTAGCTGTAAAGCCTGGGGGTTGCTCGGGCTACAGTTACGACATGTACTTTGATACGGCGATTGATGACACGGACATAGTTGAAAAGTTCAGTGATTTCAAAGTAGTAGTTGATGGTGAAAGTGCAGAACTTCTAAAAGGTGCTGTTCTTGAATATGAAGATGGTCTCCAAGGAGCTGGTTTCCACATAACCAATCCAAACGCCACTAAAACTTGTGGCTGCGGATCATCATTTAGCTAACATTCTGGACCTTTTGAGCATTAAACCAACTATTACCTCCAAGATCGGCTAAAGGAACTGTGGGTCCATTGGAACTCCAGTTAGGCTGTTCGTCTATCCACTCAGCAGTACTGCCGTCATAGTATGGACCATATGCCAAAATTCCTAGGGCTATATCCCAGTTTAGAACTCCATATTGTCCGGTTGTATCATTTGCAATATAAAAATCAGCCGTGGTATCTGATTGGTTGTAGCTGACATGAATGTGAATGTGATCTCCTGGATTAACTGTAAACTTTCCTAAGTAGTCTGGCCCAAAGTTAGAATTCTTAGTATTGTTTAGCAGCTCGACAAATGATGCATATAGCGGATAAGTTCCGTCTGGAGCTTGTATTGACTCATTAATAGCAGTTCCTGCCTGAATTAGCCCTCCATTGGAATTTTGATAGCCGTATCCAGCACCCAATCCTATCCAGCTAGATTCTTCTGCATTTGAAGCACGCCCAAGTTGGTTGTCTGTAGGTTGATAAAAATCACCTTGCACTGCAACCCAATAAGTGTCGGAAGGATTAGTTCCGTTGTAGCCTGATCATTTTCCACCTTCATTCGTATTTTGCGCTGTATTAGAACCACTTTGGATATACTGCTTAGCTGGTGAAGAAACCGGGGTGCAACCTTGTTCAATCATTGGGGAAGCGGGATATTTAGAGCTTGAGAAAATTCATTATTCCATTGAGTCAGCGCTGTAAGATCATTAGGCCTAGGTGGAATTGCAAAGCTCGCAAGTTGGGAGTTAGTTGCATCTAAAAAATCAAAACCTTTTGGTGGCATATAATAATTTAGCTTAGTTCCACTAGAATCCAGAACTCCTGACATAGTGGCAAAAATAGTGCAAAGTCAATTCTTTTCTTTGCTCACCGTTTTGTATAAAGCAGCTAGTTATCAAGGTGAGTAAGTCTGAAACAGCTGGCTCGCCTCTGCATAGAATATCTCAGAGTCGATTCTCTGACTAACTACTTGACCTGAGGATATATAACCGTGGGTCAGGAGTTCTGGAATCGGAGGTGTAAACTTCTCCCCCGCCAATAATTGATGCAGTCGACGATGGAGTTAACTCTTTGAAGAACATGTAGTATCTGCTAACTTAATGTGAGATAGTTGTCTAGTAGAAAACGTATGAGTACCTAGAAATAAACCTGAATAAAGCGAAATTAGTAATAATACTGTTATTACTAATTTATATTTCAAGTGTAGTTCTAAAATAATCGATTTATCCCGAATGTTATTCTTCTGCACCCCAAGATTACCCCGACTTTGACAACTTATTTTTTGGATAGTTTTTAAAACCCTGGTAGGGGTACTGTTTTTTTGTCAAGTATGTAATGTATATGCTGGCGGAGGATAGTGGGTGTTGTGTGATGTGAGTATTATGCTGCATTTAAAAAAGGCTAAAAGTATGGGGCGTGATTATTTATCAATCGTCTCTTCTTATTGGGATCGGGAGTGTAAATAAGTCTAGGACCAAAACCATAAAGTCTCAAGCCGAACTTTCGGAACGTTGACATATAAGTCCTGTTCAAGAGGGTATAACTATTTATTTGGGCACTACAAATGACCAATTAATTGTTTTTTTCTTTTTGTTATGTCTTT
>JAJYFT010000021.1 GCA_021790815.1 Actinomycetes bacterium | reverse complement strand
TCAGTCACTTGCTTAGTTCTTTATTACTTAAGGGTTTTTAGAGCGGTCGTAGCAGGATTTGATCTGTCGTTTTTAAGTGGTGACATTGGCTCTGTAGAAACATTTAATCCTACACTAAGCGCTAAAGTCATAGATTTTAAAAGTTCCCTTAATTCAGGTGGTGGTGGGAAATACTCATCTTCTTGGGTCACTAAGACTTCCTCAACACCATCTACTGGATTCAGCGCCTTAATAGTTTCCATAACTAGTTCTTCTGGAGCACTTGCGCCAGCGGTTAATCCGACTAGTCCCTCGATGTCATTAGGCAGCTCACTCGCATTATTGATGCGAATGACACGATTACAACCGTTAGCCTTTGCAACTTTAGTGAGAGCAACAGTATTTGACGAGTTCGCAGAACCTACGACGATAACGACATCAGCAACTTTAGCAATCTCCTTTAAGGCAGACTGCCTATTTGTTGTTGCAAAACAAAGATCCCCTCGGCTCGGCATCCAAATATTTGGTTTTATCTGCTTCGCCGCAAAAAGAACGTCATCCCATTCGTACTGGCTTAAAGTAGTTTGAGCTAGAAGAGCGACTTCATTTTTGCTGAAATCATAGTATTCAAGGTCCTCAGGTCGTTCAACCAAATGCACAGATTCAGGTGCCACCGCAATTGTTCCAATTGCCTCTTCGTGTCCCCTGTGTCCTACGTAGATTATTTTGAATCCCTTTTTTGCGCGCACTCTTACTTCGTGATGAACTTTAGTTACAAGCGGACATACTGCGTTCACAACAACCCTATTGTGACCCATGGCTGCAGATTCAACTTCTGGAGCAGTTCCGTGAGCAGATAACATGAGTGGAGCAAAATCTGGAACGTCGTTTACATCGTTTACAAATATGACTCCTTGATCCTTAAATCGATTTACAACAGCCTGATTGTGAACTATTTCGTGGTAGCAGTAAATAGGTGGTTCAAATACCTTTACCATCCACGACAAAGCCTTAATTGCCATCTCGACACCTGCACAAAAACCCCGAGGTGACGCCAAAAGAACTTTTTTTACTGACACTTATATAGAGTAGTCGAATCTCAAGCCTCAAGTATCATCGCTAAATATTTAAACCTATTAGGAAAAAATCTAGTAATCTCGGTTACGTGTTCGATTCACTTTCTAGTCGCTTAGATGGAATTATTAAAAAACTTGGTAAAAGAGGCATTCTTTCACAAGGTGATATTGATGAATCATTAAAAGAGATAAGAGTTGCCCTTTTAGAGGCTGACGTCAATATTGCTGTCGCAAGAGACTTTGTTGAACGATTGCGATCTCAACTGACGAGTGAAACAGTATCTAAAAGTCTTTCACCCAGTCAGCAAATAATTAAAGCTGTCAACTCTGAGTTGACAAATATCTTAGGTGGAGAGTCTCTTAAGATAACCTACGCTTCAATGCCACCTACTGTAGTTCTTTTGGCTGGGCTCCAGGGGGCTGGAAAGACAACTGCAGCAGCAAAACTTGCTGCCTGGTTTAAACAAGCTGGTAGACAGGTGCTTCTTGTTGCAGCTGACCTAAAGAGACCCGCTGCGGTTGAACAGTTGAGAGTTTTAGGATCCCAAATTTCGATTTCTGTATTCTCAGAACCTACCGATCCAGTTTCAGTTGCTGTCCATGGAGTTGCAGAAGCTAAACGAACAGGTAAAGACTTAGTAATTGTTGATACCGCAGGGCGTTTGGCTGTCGATGAAGAGCTAATGGATGAGATGAAGATGTTGGAGGAGACACTTAATCCTCATTACACATTTTTTGTTGTCGACGCAATGATAGGGCAAGACGCTGTAGCGACTGCTAAATCCTTCCATGATGCCTTAGATCTGAGTGGGATAATACTATCAAAACTTGATGGTGATGCTCGAGGTGGAGCTGCATTATCGATCAAACAAGTCGTTGGAAAACCGATTGCATTCGCATCAACTGGGGAAAAAATTGCAGATTTCGAGCTTTTCCACCCTGACCGGATGGCTTCAAGAATTTTAGGCATGGGTGACGTTCTGACCTTAATTGAAAAGGCAGAACAAAATTTTGATCGTGAGACAGCCCAAAAAGCCGCAGAGCAGATGTCAAAAGGAAAGCTTAATTTAGAAGATTTTCTTGAACAAATGAGACAGGTAAAGAAGATGGGACCTTTGTCTGGGATATTGTCCATGATTCCGGGAGTCCCTCAAGAAGTCAAAAATGCAAACATTGATGATAAAGATATTGCGCGAATTGAGGCTATCATTTGTTCGATGACTCGAAATGAAAGAATTGAGCCATCGACTATTGACGGTTCGCGACGGTTGCGTATAGCAAATGGGGCAGGGGTATCAACGAGTGAAGTGAATTTGCTACTAAATCAGTTCAAAGAGGCACAAAAAATGATTTCACAGATGGGATTTTCGTCCATGGTCACTAAAAGATTAAAAAAGGCAACGAAAAAGGGTGCAGGCGGCGGAAGAATTACGCCAAAAGGGACTCAATCTGTTAAAAAAGGTCGTTAATTTAGTTTTGAAATACAGTCAGTAATTTTGCTGTAAAATACATTGTCAGTATTCAACTAAGAAAAGGACGTAAATTAGTGACCGTCAAACTCCGTTTAGTGCGGATGGGAAAGAAAAAACAACCGACGTATCGAATCATCGCTGCAGACGCCAGGTCGCCACGAGATGGTCGGTTTATTGAAATAATTGGTTATTATGAACCACGCAGTGATCCATCAGTTATAAGGATAGATTCAGAAAAGGCCGAAAAATGGCTAAATTGTGGTGCTCAACCTACCGATCCAGTCAGAAAATTATTAAAAATAAAAGGTCTTGGCGCCAGTGCAACGGAAAGTGTAGAGTAAATATGGCTGATCCAGGAAATGAAATCATCTCCAACAGTATCGATGAAAAAGACGGCAACAGAATAATAGGCGGAAGTGCCAGAGCTGTTTTGGAGCATGTTGCCAAATCACTTGTCACTGATCCAGAAGCAGTTGTGGTTGAATCCTTTGAAAAAGAGGGTGCGGTAGACTTTTCACTTCATGTTTCTCCTGGCGATGTAGGTCGAGTAATTGGAAGACAAGGGCGAGTTGCAAAAGCGATACGTGTATTGGTAAGTGCGGCAGCTCATCAAGAAGGCGTTCGAGCTACTGTTGACATCGTTGATGACTAGATAATTATTATCTGCAAAAAAATATTTTTCTTTGTGATTTAGACAAAGTTTTTCTGATATTTTTGGAGGTCAGCCATTGATTGAAGAGAATAATAAACTTCTCGAAGTTGGTGCAATTGTTAAATCGCATGGTCTCAGTGGGGAAGTAGTTGTTAAATTTACGACTAATAAAATAGAAAGAGCTCAACCAGGTTCTGTCTTAATTAATGCCGACCAAAAATTAATAATCGAAAAATCCCGAAAAAATGGAAAGTTTTTTATTGTTAAGTTTAAAGGGGTAGATAATAGAGATAAAGCTGATCTGTTACATGGGATGACTCTGTTTGGAGATGCAGATGATTTTAGATCAGACTCCTCTTCAGGTGATGAACTGTGGGTAGATGAGCTAATTGGTTCTTGTGTAGTTGACAAAGTTGATAACTTACTTGGCTTTGTTAAGGCAGTAGAAGCAAATCCTGCGAGCGACTTACTGGTCCTTGAAGACAATAAACTTATTCCTCTTACTTTCATTACTTCCGTAACAAAAAAAGATGGAAATTTAAAAGATGATTTGCAAGTAGCAAACCAACTCGATGAGTCGTTATTAGGTGATGAAGTTGTTAATTTAGCAACGGTCTCGAATATTCATACATCTAATACTTTCGACTTTCGAAGTTGTAAAAGTATTATCAAAGTTGATATACCAGATGGTCTTTTTGACATTTAATTAACATGAAAATACAAATTTTTTCTATCTTTCCAGAAATTATTTTAGATTACCTAAGGTACAGCGTTGTAGGTAGTGCAATCGAAAACAATTTACTAAGTGTACGTACTATCGATATAAGAGATTATGGAATAGGATCACACAAAGCAGTTGACGATTCACCCTATGGTGGAGGTTCGGGGATGGTGATGAGGTGTGAACCGATCTTTGATGCAGTTGAAGACCAAGAGTCAAAAGAAGAGTTGCAAAGACCGCTTTTTGTCCTTTCTCCAAGAGGTGAGAGATTTAATCACCGCATGGCGTCGATCTTAAGTAAATCTGATGGCTTTTCACTGATATGTGGCCGATATGAAGGAATGGATGAGCGCATAATTACAGGTCTAAAGGCTAGAGAAATTTCTATTGGTGACTACGTCCTAGCTGGAGGTGAACTTGGTGGGTTAGTCATTATCGAGTCAGTAAGTCGTTTGATGGAAGGCGTGTTGGGAAACAGCATGTCTTTAAGCGAGGAAAGTTACACAGATTCATTGCTTGAATATCCACAATATACAAGACCTAGTATTTATCGAGAGATGCCAGTTCCAGAGGTGCTATTGAACGGCGACCACAAAAAAATAGCTAATTGGCGGAAATACATGTCCTTAAAGTTGACACTCGAAAGACGCCCAGATCTTCTAGAAGACCGAGGTGGATTAACGGAAGAGGAACAAAAGCTTCTAAAAGAGTTTAGATCCCAGGATTGAGATTCAAATAAGGAAGCGATTTTCTGTGACTGATCTCTCTTGGCAAGTATTTAGGTTCAGACTTGATGTTTGAGAGGAATTGATTTAAAATGCCTAAAAGCGTTCAATCCATGAAGTTCTGTTTTTAGATTGTGGTGAATTTATTTCTTGAGTTATACTAAGTCTAATTGAATTTGTTAGATTCAATCGATGGCAAAAGGAGAGTAATGGATAACGAACCATTCGAATATGGTGGAATTCATCATCTTGCACTTGTATGTTCAGACATGGCAAGAACCGTAGACTTTTACGAGAATACTTTGGGCATGCGATTGATCAAAGCATTGGAGCTTCCAATAGGTTTAGGTCAGCACTTTTTTTTCGACTGTGGAGGGGGTGACTGCCTGGCTTTTTTTTGGTTTCCAGACGCACCACTTGATGCTCCAGGAGTTGCCAGGCCGAAGGGTCGGCCTGACCAGGCATCTTTAACGAGTGCCGTTGGCTCTATGAATCACGTTGCATTCGCTATTCCCGTTGATAAGTTTGAAGAGTATAAAACACGGCTAAACAGTGCGGGAGTCCCAACAAGCGAGATTGCCAACCATGATTTAAGTGAATTTCAGATTGCTCTTCAAATGCACGAAGGGGTCTATGTAAAATCACTTTATTTTCAGGATCCAGATGGGTTCCTGCTTGAGTTTGCTGCTTGGACTAGAGATCCAAATTCCGATGACGTTAAGAATGTAATTCCAAAAACAGCGGCGGATCTGCTAACAAATAAAGAGGTAACCAGTGCCTAGATTAAGACAAGTTCATCGCAACGAGGCAGATGCTCCAATAGTTGAGGCGACATATCAAATTCTTTTTGGGGATAAAGATCCAGTGCAGGAGCCAGGAACTAATACTGGGACGCCAGGCGACTGGTGGACAGTTTTCGCTCTAGTCCCCGATATATTTGAACACTCAGTTAACGGATTTTTATTATATGCTAGCCCTAAACGAAAATTGGATCCTGTATTAAGAGAACTTGGTCAAGCAAGAGCAGGTTGGTGTTTGGGCAGCAAATTTGTATACTCCCAACACTGTAAATCTATGAGAGGTCTAGGAATCTCTGAGGAAAAGATAGAAGGAGTAAAATATTGGCCCGCTGCAACTTGCTTTAATGAGATAGAAAAACTATTGCTTGCCTACACGGACGCAATGTCGTTCAATAGTGGGAGAGTACCTGACGAGCTATTTGAGGCTATTAAATCACATCTAAGCGATGAGGAGATTTTGGAGTTTACCTACATGACTTCAATGTATATAATGCATTCGATCATGTCTCGTGCTTTAAAGACTGAGTTCGATGATGTAGAAGATCCAATAATTGAAGTTGCGGGTCCAGAAGGCGCTCACCCTTGGGATGTAGTTCCGCATGTTTGACCTTTTCCTAATGGCTAAATCCATGGGTTAAATAGATGAAGTCAACTTGGTGTTGTCTCCACTTTAGAAATTCTTGTTACCACATGACGTGGACTTCTACGATTACTGCTCTCAGACTAAATAGCGTCAGGTACAGGGTAGACGCAAGAGCAGATAGTCTTCGAGTCCGTAATGCTTGTCCTGCATTATATATTGGCATGGTTTTTATATTGGCATGGTTTTTATATTCACACTCGTTGGGGGTGAACTTCACGTAGTTTTACACCCTTGACATCTCTTACAGAATAACTTTCATCAATAGAGGCTTTGTTCTAAGTAGGTCTTCTTTATTACAAAAGAGACCATCACTATTTTGTTCCTGCTCGCCTCGAGCGTACGAACCAAACACAAACGCTTTAATTACTCCATGATTTTACAAAATCTGACGTAACCTATCTACCGACAATTGTAAATTTAAAGTGCCAAATTGGTTAATTGAAGTTCAAGATAATGTACTGAGTGGATACGATACGTTAAGGACAAACCCGGATTCACGGCAAATGTTACCGCCTTACGGTCCAGATTCGGTTAATATAATGATGCAATTATCACATTTCATATTCGGAATGCATAAACTTGGAAATATCGAACTATGACTGGTTAATAAGGAGTAAACCAGACATAATAGTTAGTAAACTGAGACTCTATGGAGGTAAAATGGGGTATATCTGGACTAAGGAGCACTTTTAATTTGTCACGTAAACCAAATTTGTTCTACAGCATCGTAAAAATTGTATAAAATGATTGAGCGTATATTTTAACAATTTTCTGAGGAGACCTTATGCAACCAACCGATTTAGTAGATCTTGAGAATCTTCGAGATGATATACCTGACTTCAAGGCAGGTGACACGGTTGCTGTTCACGTGAGTGTAAAAGAAGGCGACAAGGAAAGAGTTCAGGTATTTCAAGGAGTCGTAATCAAGCGGCAAGGTGATGGGATTCGAGAGACTTTTACCGTAAGAAAGCTTAGTTTTGGTGTTGGTGTTGAAAGAACATTCCCAGTTCACACCCCTTCTGTCGTGAAAATTGAGAAATTAATTGTGGGTGACGTTCGTCGGGCAAAACTCTACTATCTTCGCGACAGGATTGGGAAAGCTGCAAAGGTTAAAGAAAAGCGAGTCTAACACGAAATGAGTGCTGAAGAGGACCTTGAGCAGTATGAAGCTGAAGCTGAGCTACAGCTTTATGAAGAGTATAAAGCAGTTCTTCCCATGTTTAAATATGTTGTGGAGACTGATAGGCGAGTATATTTAGCTAATGAGGTAACATTAAAGCCTCACTCAAATAGTGATGGCATATGGAATGAAATCGACATAAAAGATGCGTGGGTTTGGGATATGTATCGTTCTCAACGTTTTGTGCAAAGTGTGCACGTCATTACGATGAAAGATATCAATGTCGAATCTTTGCCTGAAACTGATCTCTAACGTTTTAAGGCTTTTTTGATACAGGCCGAGTGCCAGTGTCTTCGATCTGCTGGGTAACGTTTTGGAACCACTACAAAGTGAGTCGTTTTTACCATAATTTCTTGGTTGCAACCTGGGCAAATATACTGTTTTTTCGCTGAACTTCGGAGAATTTGAGTTAGTGTAGCTTCCTCGTTTGTAAAAGGATCAATTACAGTTTCGTTATCTATTTTTGGTATTTTAGGTGGCAATGATTTGTGAATTTGTCGATTTGAATTTCGCCTAGGCATATTTTAAGTATCGTGCATTATATGGGAAATGTAAATACATCAATCGAAAATGGCATAGCAACAATTGAATTAAGTACACCTGGTAAGAAAAATGCTTTAAATCAAACCTCATGGACTGGACTTAGAGATATAGCAAGAAGTTTGTCTGAAAACAAAGACGTTAGGGTTGTCATAATAAAAGGAAATAATGGTGATTTCTCTTCCGGAGCCGATTTATCTGATCCGGAAGAGTTAACTTTGAATGGTTTAACAAGAATGAGGATTATTGGTGACTCTATACTTGAAGTCCAAAAAATAGCCAAGCCTACAATCGCTCAAGTCGAAGGCGTTGCAGTTGGAGCAGGCATGGGACTTGCTTTAGCTTGTGATTTGGTGATAGCGAGTAAGGATGCTAGATTTTGTCAGATCTTTGTAAAAAGAGGCCTTAGTGTTGACGGAGGAAGCTCATGGATACTTCCACGTCTTATTGGGCTACAAAAATCAAAGGAGCTGGCATTTTTTGGTGACATGCTGTCTGCTGATGATGCTTTCAAACTCGGAATAGTTAATAAGGTGGTCGATAAAGAAGAGATTAATGGTGCAGTAGAAGAGTGGGCCCAGAAGCTCAGCTCAGCTCCAACCTTTGCAATTTCATTGGCAAAGTCCTTAATAAATACCTCTTTTTCAGTGAGTTACGACCAAGCACTAGAGAATGAAGCTATCGCGCAATCTCTTGTGTTTACAACCTCAGATTTTGCTGAGGCAATGAGTGCCTTTATACAAAGACGAGACCCAATATTTAAAGGCTTCTAAAATTATATTGTTGTTTCTCTCTCTTTTATAAATGCTGCAATAAAAGAATGAAGTTTCCTGAAAACTAGTGTTGGTTAAGATCTCGAGATAGATGTTAGCCACATTAATTTTAAGCTAATTTTAAGTAAATATACATATAATCTTCAGTTTCTAAGCAGATAATTGTTAGGTCTTTGAGGAGGATTATTTGCGATTTCACTATGCATTTAAGGAGTTGACAAAAAGGTTATCTCGTACTTTGGTGTCAGCAATTGGTTTAGCTGTCGGTGTTGGCCTTGTTATGGGAATTGTAGGAGTGTCTAATGGTTTAAACAATGCCGAAGGAAAAGATCTTTCTCCACTTTCATCGGTTGGAACTGACATAATTGTTACTAGAACCGTAGATGCTGTAACATCAATATCACCTTCCTCATCCACCACCACTTCAGCACCTTCACAGTTTTTCCGTGCCAGAGGTCAGTTGAGTCAACTTAATTCAACCGACCAGCAGGCACTCCTCCAATCAAATAGTTCGGTGCTTACTGACTTATCTAAATTGGGTCCAGCTGGGACTAACTTTACTTACGATTTCTTTGCTCCTGGAACTCTTATAACTTTTCCAAGTCAGGCAACCTCAGTTGTGCAGGGCATTAAAGATGTAACTTCAGCTGTTCCAGCACTTTCAATGCAAGCAATTCATGAAAGTGGAACAGTTCCTAAGGTGGTAGATACCTTTCAGACCGGTTCTCAATCGTTAAATGTAACTACGGCTCCTCCTCCAATGACTCAAGCTCAAAGGATTGCAATGAGAGCATGTTTACAAAATGAAGGTGTTGGTTTTAGATCAGGCTTTCAAAGTCAAGGTAATTCTGGTTCAAATTCTGGTACTTCTCCGACATCACCTGGAGGTGGAACCCCAACAGATACTGGCCCAAGGTCAGGTGGCAGTGGATTAAGCCAAGCATTCTTAAACTGCATGCCGGCAAGTTATCAACAGTATGAAACTCAGGTTGTAATTCCAAGTCAGACAATAACTAGAGTGTTGAACCCACCAAGCACGAATACGTCCACAAATACCTACACGGTTGCTGGAATTGATGTATCATCACCTTCTTCAGGAATTATTACGACGTCACAGCTTACAAGTGGTCATTGGTTTGACTCAAATCCAAAGAATGAGATTCTAGTTGACAGTGCCTATGCATCTTCCAATCACATTTCACTAAATCAAAGTTTGACAATCGATAAAGAAACTTTTAAAGTTATCGGTCTCGTCAACCCAACTCTTACTGGCAATACTGCAGATATTTACTTTGATCTCTCTACCATTCAAAGCCTTGCTTCAAATTCAGGACGCATCAATGAGATACTTGTGAAAGTAGCCAATGCAAATGAAGTCAATCAGGTTGCTTCTGCGATCAAGCAACAACTTCCTGGTGCACAAGTTCTTACTTCTGCTTCACTTGCCGACCAAGTTAGTGGAAGTCTACAAAATGCAAAAGTGCTAGCCACTAATCTAGGTACGGTTGTGGCTATAATCGTGCTGTTAGCTGCATTTTTAATCGCTCTTCTGTTAACTCTTTCTAACATCACAAAACGGTACAGAGAAATTGGAACGCTTAGAGCAATTGGCTGGAGAAGAAAAACTATTCTTTCTCAGATTTTACTAGAGACCATAGGAATTGGAGTTATAGGTGCGGCACTTGGAGTTTTGCTTGGATTTGTCGCTACGGACATAATTTCTGCTCTACTTCCACCTCTCACCTCCACCACCTCGGGACTTGCAGTTGGTGCATCAAGTGCTGGTACAATGTTTCATCAGACAACGTCGGCCACGTCATCTACCTCAGTCAAGCTCTCTCCATCTATTGGAGTGTCAACTGTTATTTTTGGAATTGCAGCTGCAATAGTTGGGTCACTAATAGCTGGGATTTTTGGTGGGATTAGAGCAGCTCGTCTTCAGCCCGCACAAGCTTTCCGGGATATTGGATAGTTTAGGAGTCATTATGTCAAGGAATCTAAGTAGAAAGGTGCCACTAAGTTGTCGTTAACGGAAAGTTCAAATACACTCTATGAGCTTAAGAATGTTGAAAGAAAATATAATTTCAAATCAAATGAGGTTCTTGCAATAAAGGATGTGTCATTGGAGATTTCCGAAGGTGAACTGTTAATACTCGAAGGTCCTAGTGGATCAGGGAAAAGTACTCTTTTACAGATGTTAGGCGTTCTAGACCTTCCCACAAAAGGGTCTATATCATTTTTAGGTGAAAGTTTGGATAAAGCTTCGGACAAAGTTAGGACAAAATTGAGATCATTGAAGATTGGCTTTATATTCCAACAGTTTAATCTTATTCCAACCTTAAGCGCACTTGACAACGTTGAACTTGCAATGGTTCCAACAAAAGCAAAAAAGAGTGCAAGGGAAGCCAGAGCTAAGGAGTTATTGGAAAGAGTGGGGCTGAGTCATCGGTTAAATCATATGCCATCAAAGCTTTCTGGGGGAGAGCAGCAAAGAGTTGCAATTGCAAGAGCACTTGCAAACACTCCCCAGGTTTTAATAGCTGATGAGCCAACAGGAAATTTAGATTCTGAAAGTTCACGGCAAGTAATGGACCTTTTGAGAGGTTTAATGACGCAAAGTGAAAGAGTAACAGTTATTGTTGCAACTCACGACAAAGATATTGCAAAGTATGGAACCAGGACACTTAAAGTAAAAGACGGTTTGTTAGTGTAATTGAGAATTTCACTAATTTGTTACATGATGTTATATTTTCGTGTGTATCACAAATTGTTTAGACACTTGACGACAAAAGAGAAAATGTGTTCTTGACGATAGACTCGAACATAACTAAAAATATTACCTGAGGTTATGTTCAGAAAACCCTGTACTTAAGAAACTTTACGGAAAAGACAGAATATCTTAGTGAAATGCTTCAACTGATATTGACACTATAGAACAAAGTACCAACTGTGTCATAAAGACGAGACGAGATACGTTGCATCCAAAGTAATTGCATTAGATGGGTTATACAAGGAAATGAGTAGCCTGGAATTAATGGATCGTGAAGACTTCGCTATGGAAGCAGCTTCTTTAGCACAAGATAGGTTCATGTTAAAAGATGTTTGGCAGAGACATGAAATCAGTGTTAAGGAACGGATGAAGTTGCAAGTGGGAATATTTTAATGTTTGCATTTAGGCAAATGCTACTTTCGAAAATAGTTCCCACTGTCTAAAGGTTAAGATTTTTCACTGAAAGTGTGAGGTTGAACTTTCAAGAACTCGGGATACTGTAATTTTTATCTCATAGGGAATTTGCATGTGAATATGAGCCGGAAATAGTAAATGCCGAATAGATTATCTCCACATTATGCAAATGGTCTTGTTTAAAGATTGCCCTTACAATAATATTCTCGAACTTTGATTATTGCGCTTCTTTTAGTCAAATATCTTATTATATGGAAAATTAAATTTGGTAAATGTCGCTAATTAGGTAATGCTAATATTAGTATGACCTAATATTGTATGTGAAGACTAAATAATAGCTTTTGAGGAGAATCTTTGCTGCCAACTTTTATAATTTTCTTACGAGAGGGAATTGAAGCCTCGATGATTGTCTCTATTCTACTTGCCTTCTTGGATGCGTCAGGGCAAAGAAGATACTTTAAAGACATAATTACTGGTGTAGTTTTGGCACTTGTTCTGGCAACTGGTGGGGGAGTAGCTTTGTATTTCACTATTAAATCCTACGATGGTTCTAATGTCCAAACTATTTTTGAAACATTTACATATATATTTGCTGTTGTTCTACTTACTTTTATGACGTTTTGGATGCAAGCCCATGCAAAAACGATTGCAAATGACTTAAGATCTAAGACTGAAAGAATCTTAAGTACTGGTCAAAGATTTGAACTCGCTGGTTTATCATTTCAAGCCGTAGGAAGAGAAGGATTAGAAACTGTCATATTTACCTTGGCAATCATGTTTACAACAACGAATAAATCTAGCGCCCTCTTTGGGGCGGCCCTAGGTTTAATTGCTTCGCTACTAATTGCACTGCTAATATACAAGTTCGGTCGGAAAATCAACATGAGAGTATTGTTTGGTGTAGTCGGCGGCCTTTTGCTCATATTTGCTTCTGCTTTACTTTCAGACGCGGTTGAAAATTTGCAACAACTTAACTGGATTCCATTTTTAAAGGAACAACTTTGGAATACGACGAGTTTCTTGAATGAGTCAAGTGCAATAGGTGACATATTTCATAGTTTTCTTGGATATGCTCAAACTCCTACCTATGGTCAAGCAATTAGCCAGCTTGCATTTTTAGTTGTGGCAGGGTTTATTTTCTTGAAAAAAGGTGGATTTTTAAGCTATCGAACAAGGAATGCTCCAAGTAGAAAATCTTTTAAAACAGACAAAGTTAGCGAAGACCTTACTCATCAAGTTTAAGTGCTGAAATGAATGCTTCTTGCGGAACTTCGACTCTTCCTATTGATTTCATTCTCTTTTTCCCCTCTTTTTGTTTTTCTAAAAGTTTTCTCTTTCTTGTTATATCACCACCGTAGCATTTTGCAAGAACGTCTTTACGCTTCGCTTTAACTGTTTCACGCGAAACGATTCTTCCATTTATTGATGCCTGTATAGGAACATCAAAAAGTTGACGGGGGATAAGAGTTCGCAATTTCGCTGTCATTTTTCTTCCGTACTCATCAGCTTTAGACCTATGTACAATTGTTGAAAAGGCATCTACGGCAGTTCCATTTATGAGAACGTCAACTCTAACTAGATTTGCTGGCTTCATCCCATTCGGTTCATAATCTAAACTCGCATAGCCTTTAGTGCGGCTTTTTAGTGAATCAAAAAAATCTATTACTACTTCTGCAAGTGGAATATTGTAAATAAGTTCAATTCGCTCGGGAGAGAGATACTCCATTTTTACTAATTCAGCTCTTTTTATTTGGCAAAGCTCCATTACAGTTCCAGTGTAGGTTGATGGAGTTAAAATGGTGATTTTTAAAATAGGCTCCTTGATACCAGTGACATGGCTAGTTTGAGGTAGTTCGTTTGGGTTGTCGATGTTTAAAATCTCACCTGTTGAAAGTTCTACCTGATATTCAACGGATGGAGCAGTTGCTATTAAAGAAAGGTTAAACTCTCGTTCAAGTCTTTCTCGTACAATCTCCATATGTAAAAGGCCTAAAAACCCACACCTGAATCCAAATCCCAACGCTCCAGATGTCTCTGGCTCGTATGTTATGCTTGCATCATTTAATCGAAGTTTCTCTAACGCTTCTCTAAGGTCAGGAAATTCGTCTCCATCGATAGGGTAGATTCCACAGTAGACCATAGGCTTAGGTTGTAAGTAGCCCTCAAGTGCAGTTGTGGCGGGATTTAATGCATCCGTTACAGTTTCTCCAGTCCTAGATTCTTGAACATCTCTAACATTAGCTACGATATATCCAACCTCGCCAGAACGTAGCATGTCAACTGGAGTCGGGTCCGGAGTTTTTAAGCCAACTTCTTCTAAGTCATGAGTTACATTTGCTTGAAGAAATTTGAGTTTTGATCTAGCTTTTAATGTTCCATTTACTACTCGAATCGAGCTTATAACTCCTCGATACTGATCAAAATACGAATCAAAGATGAGTGCTTGTAGTGGTGCATTTATGTCACCTTTAGGAGATGGAATCCGTTTGATGATTTCATCTAATAGGCTATTGATGCCCTCTCCAGTTTTTGCTGAGATCTTCAAAATTTCCTGCGAATTAATCCCCAAAACCTGCTCTATCTCCTGGGCACACCTTTCAGGATCTGATTGAGAAAGGTCAATTTTATTCAATACTGCAACTATCTCAAGGTTACTTTCAAGTGCAAGATAGCAATTTGCGAGCGTCTGTGCCTCAATCCCTTGCGATGCGTCCACGAGGAGAACAACTCCTTCACAGGCAGCTAATGACCGAGATACTTCATAGCCAAAATCTACGTGACCTGGGGTGTCAATCAAATTAAGAATATGTTCTTTCCACTCAACTCGAACGTTTTGAGCCTTAATAGTTATGCCCCGTTCTCGTTCAATATCCATGGAATCAAGAAATTGTTCTTTCATGTCCCTAGGATTAACTGCACCTGTAACTTCTAATATGCGATCCGACAGCGTCGATTTCCCATGGTCGACATGGCTGATGATGCTAAAATTACGAATGTTTTCTTGGAGATAGTTTACTTTTGGTTTTGACATTACTCTACGCTAAAATCTATCAGTAAACCTACCCGTTGAGGTATAAATTTAGGTTCACTTCACTTTTATATCAGGTAATTGGCTGACGTAGAAAGTTACCCGAAAGACTAGTTTTGGGTTCGTCATTAGTAGTTGTTCTTTTGAATCAAGAAGTAATCTATGCGCCTTAGAGTTAGAGATGCTGTACTGGTAAAAGCATTTAAGGACGGAAAATACGTTACATAAGCTGCATCTGGGTCACGAATGTTTCATCAGGATCATCTTAGATGCTAAAATTGAAAACGCAAAGTCGAAATTTAGATAAAAAGGATGAGTTGACAAATGGCAAATATTAAAAGCCAGATAAAAAGAAACAAGCAAAACGAAAAACGCCATGAGAGGAACAAAGCAGTCAAGTCTGAGCTCAAGACCAGGATTAAGAGTGCTCTTGCAAAGAGTGATGAGGCTAAAAAAGTTGGTAGTGACGCAGTAAGCAGTTCACTTGAGGACGTAAAGATGGCACTGAGAAGACTTGATATGGCAGCGCAAAAGGGTATTATTCACAAAAATCAGGCGGCTAATAGAAAGTCAAAACTAGTTAAGGCTATCGCGAAGAAAGCTGCCGAAACTGACGAGTAATTTGCGCTAATTTCGCTACCAGAATTTCAATTATTAAGTTTTGGTTTAGTCCAGTGATTCCTTTTAAGTCTAAATCTGCCCGATATATTGCTATGTATGCTCGTTTAAGGCCATAAACTCCTAAAAGCTTTTGGCGGGCTAAAGCCTTCTTAACTACGTAAGAATGTGTTTTAAGGCCCAACAACGCAATTACTTGGGTTTCTGAGGTCGCCTTTAGCCCATTGATTCGAAGTGCTAAATCATAATGAGTCTCGATGGCAGATAAAACCTGTAATGGGTGTCTGTTTGAGTCGACTAAAAGCCTGTGTACTTCAGAAAGGGCTTTGGCTGCATCTCCTTGATCGATTGCGTCGTTAAGCCCCCAAGGTGCTATTGCCCCTTTCGAGCCTAAAAATGGCTCTACATCACTGATATCAAGATGAGAGCCTTTCTCATATGTGCTTTCTAAAAGCTGCAACAGGCCATCAAGACGTGAAATATCATTGCCCAAATGTTCTTCAATGTATTTTGTCGCTTGAGCCTTTAAAGTGATTGACCGCCCATTTATCTTTGATTGTATCCACTCTGCCCGACCTTTTACTTCTGGTGAGTTACAGTCGACTATATGTCCAGAACCTTCAATTAATTTTCTGAATTTAGAATCTATTAATTTTGGCTGCCCAATAATTACAAGGCGAGAGAACTCTGATGGAGAAGCTATATAATCTGATATTTGATCAACCTCAACCTTACTTAGCTTTGCTGAAAGTTTCATGATAATAATTCGCAGTGTAGAGAAAAAGGGAGGGGTTAAACATGCATCTAATGCCAACGAAACTGGCAGATCGGCACTTATTTCAAATTCTTCACAGCTAAGATTCTTATCTTCTCCTTGCAAAAGAAAGTCCCTTAAGCTAATAAACTCTGGCTGAATCAACGATTGGTCTTCACCTAAAAGAAGATAGACAGGTTTTAAAGGAACATTTTTCATGATCACGCATTGATTCTACCTTAAAAGATCATTCTGTGAATTTTATTCAAACCAGCTTACAGGAAACTATTTGCTTTATAATCCGAGTTGAGATCTGAATTCTAAATACATCATTAAAAAGCCGAGCTAATCTGTCATAAAGAATATGCTGTAACAGCATACATGGACTGCTAGTACTCTTATTCTCAGACCGTAGCTGGCATTAACTTTTGCGTCTTTTTAAATATCTGCTTGGGTAACGCTTTCACACTTACATGTTTTAGTTTCGATTATGTGTTCTATTGCAACGAGAGCAATATCTCATAATTGAAATACTTGGCGCTTATCTGTTGAAGTCACTAGTGCATTTGCAAGATCACTATAGCAGTTAGTACAACTCTTGAGTGAGCGAACTATAATTTCGTCAGGATTTTCAACTTTAGCTAAGTGTTGTTTTATCTCCTGGTTGTTTTGCTCGTTTTTTACCAAGTTTGCGTATTGCCTCTCTACTCAAAGAGTTTGGTTTTCTAAGACCTTCAGATGACGGTTGAACGGGAGAATTACGAAGATTCGTTCCAACTAGTCGCTCTAACCCTTCCATTTTGACAGTTAGTTTTTGCTTAGTTTCATTTAAATGAGTGATCTCATCTCATAGAAGCTTATTTTCAGTCAATGCATCATAAAGCAGTAGTAAGTAATATTTACAAAATTCTGTAATTGCGAGCTATTTCTTTAAATCAGCTCCTCTGCTGACTAAAACTATAGCCACCTTGCAGCCAGAAATGGTGGATAGTATAGTAGTGCTAAGGTGAAAAAGATAAAAAAAAGGTTTAATTTTCTACTAGCAAATCTATCGGTACTATTAGTTGCTTTGGCATTGGCCGCTTGCTCGTCGAGTAGTTCTACGGTTAGTACTACAGCAGCAAATAAATTGGGTCAGCTAACCGTATCTAATATTTCGTCATTTTCCTTGGAAGACCAGGTAAGTTTTACCTCCATACAGGGGATCGTTAATAGAGCTGTGCCAAATTTATATCTGATTTATAACACACCGTCTAATACCCAACAGGGATCTCAATTTTGGCTTACTCATGTAGTAAATATGCCGTACCATACTGCCGACCCAATGTCACTTTTCTTAAAGTATAAGCCTAATTTGGATGGTTTGATAATTTGGGATCCAAATATGGTGGTAGATACTCAAAATCTTGCCGTAACTTTAGCGGGTTTAAAAGATGCCGTTCCGTGTAGTCCACAAATGGCTCAGACCTTAGAAGCTGCACCTTACAACTATAAGGTCTTAATGGATTTAAGAACTTACCATTTTACGAATAGATACAACACATATAAGTGGCTGGTTAATTACATTCATCCATACATGAGCAAGATTTCGTTCCCAGTTTGGATTGGAGATCCTGATGGTTCCAACTCAGGAGACGACCCGTCACTAAGAGATTGGTCAACCCAGCACTATGGTATCGATTTTGAAGCCGATGCTGGTACCGATGCTAACGTAGTAACGATGATATTGGGACTGTTCCCAAAGGATTCGCCTGTTTACGGGTATATTTTTTATCAGGATGCACAGTACAAGAAGACCTCTTTACCGATCTTGGAAGGTGTGTCAGTGGGGGAGATATCTCAAGCGGGAGACTACTTAGTGCCCACTGACGGATTTCATAACCTTTCCGTCTTTTCTCAGCTGAAAACCTCAAAAACGGTAACACCACTGTGGAATTCAGCCACTTTAACTCCAAACAAGACCAAAACTTATGTTTTGTTTGCCACAACCGACGGCGATAATCTGGCATACGATCAAGGATTCTTCTTGCTTCATCAACTGCAGAACAGAGATTTCGGTAAAGTTCCGATGGGAATTTCAGTTTCTGTAAACTTGGCGCGACTAGCTCCAACTATATATCAATATTATTTGCAGCATAGTGGTCGAAATGATATATATATTGCCGCTCCAAGCGGAGCTGGATATGCCTATCCTTCTATGATGCCTGACCTCACACAGTATTTGAATCTCTCGAAAGCTAGAATGGCGAATGCCGGGTTGAAATCAGTTTGGATATTGGATAACGAATATGAGTCGTCTCCCACCCAGTCTACGGTAGATCAATATGGGAAGATAATAGATCCCGCTGGTATTTTCGCGGACTACGATAATTTTAAAGGCGGATTCCTTACGCCCAATCCGCCCGCAATATCATTTGCGACTGGCAACGTGCCTGTGGTACACGATGTCTACGGCCTGGGTCAGGAAAATACGATAAATTCTATAGAAGCAACCGCTAAACTAGCCTCCAACGGACCTGGATTCGTGTTTGTTGGTTTAGACGCGTGGAATCTTAACTCAAGTGACGTTCAGCAAATGATGTCTAAGTTGGGACCAAGCTATGTGGCAGTAACTCCAGATCAATTTGTCGGTTTAATTAAGGGAGCCCAGAAAGCTCAAGAAATATCAACGGGATTAACTAAGTAGACTGGAAAATGTTATAAAACAAAGCTTAAGTAAAGAAACATTTATTCAATGACCTGCTGACGGTTCGATCCCACCTGTGCAAAGTATCTTTGACGCACCTTGAGCATCCGATGCTGTTATGCTAATTATCTGGTTAAGCAGAACTAGGTTAATTATAAAACTCTCTTAAATTGTCGATTATCGCAAGGGCTTGCTTTGCAGCCTTGACATCATGAACACGCATTATTCTGCATCCATTGAGTGCCCCGTAAGTAATCGCTGAAATAGTTGCCGGGCCACGTTGGTTTACTTCGAGATTGAGTAGTTCGCCTAAACACCCTTTCATGGAAATAGATAGGTAAATAGGCCTTTTAAGCTCTCGCTGAAATTTAGCAGAATTCCTTAAAAGCATGAGCGACTGTTCACTCGTTTTACCTAAATCAAGACCCAAGTCAATAACTACTTTGTTCCGAGGTATTTTAACGCTATCTACTTCAAGAAGTTTTGCTTTGAAAAACTCTGTTATATCTTTAATTAAATCGTTGTAGACAGGATTTGGATCGTCAACGCGCGGTCTTAAACGTATGTGGGTTAACACTACTGATGCATCATAGTCTTTCGCTGCCACAAGATACTGTGGGTCTGAAAACCCACTTATGTCATTTCCTATTAGAGCTCCTTTTGAAAATGCTTCTCTGATGACATTTGCATTCCACGTATCAACAGAAATAATGACGTCAAATCGCTTTTTAATACTTTCAACAGCGGGAATTACTCTTTCTAATTCTTCAGCTTCACTAATCGGCGAACCGCTTCCTGCCTTCACTCCTCCAATGTCTAATATGTCGGCACCGTCTTTTACTAAGGAGTCAGCGTGAATTAAAAACTTATCAAAATCATAGAATGCACCTTTGTCGTAGAAGGAGTCTTTTGTTCTATTTAATATGCCTGCAATAAGTGAACGATTTTCAAGGTCGTACGTTTTCCCGCCTATTTCAAAAGAGTAAGAACTATCCATTGCGCTTTAATGATATAAGTATTGCAAGTAAACTTGTATGCACTTCCTATTATTAAAACAATCGATTTGAGAGTTCCTTGCGGTAGTGGGCATGAAGTGGATCATCTGAAGGAATTGTTGCTAATAGATCCAGAAACTCCTGTCTTGCTGTTTCATCATTCTTTACAGACCCTAAGAGTGAATTTAGCGAATTTTCTACGCTCGACATATCCAACGAAACACCTTTTTGAAGTAACCGGGCTTTTGCAATTATGTTCTCTAGCTCAGGAGTAAGAGGAACTCTTTCAATTAAGGAAATAGCACCCTCATAATTCGCGTTATCAACGTACATCTGAGCTAACTTTTCAATTGCATGGACGTTATCAGGTTCAATCGATAAAGCCTCAATAAGCGAGTCTTCATCTCCATTTGCGATAAGTATATCAATTGAGGAACTCTCAGTGAGCTTAGAGACAAAAGCTTGAATTTTATCCTTTGGAACTGCTCCTATAAATCCATCAACAATCTTGCGGTCTTTAAGTGCATAAACTGCAGGTATTGATTGAACTTGAAACGTAGCTGAGATCCTGGGATTCTCGTCTACATTGACCTTGGTCAATTCTACTTTTCCATCAGTTGAAGCAATAACTTCTTCGATTAAAGGTCCAAGTGATCGACAAGGACCACACCAGGGTGCCCAAAGATCAACAACGACAGGTACGGTATCAGATCTCTCTAAAACATCAACTTCAAATGTAGAATCAGTAACATCTTTCACATTATGAACTTTATAGGCTAAGTTGTATCATGATGTCGGTTTTTGACCAATTTAATATAAATAAAGATAATTTAGAGAAGTGGATATTCGAAAATGTTATCGATTTCGAGGTTCCAATTAGCCTTGAACTTATACCGAGTGGCCGTTCTAATCTCACATTCAAGCTTTCATCGGTGAACGGAAAAAGCCTCATCCTGAGACGGCCGCCTATGAGCCACGTTCTGAAGTCTGCGCATGATATGAATCGGGAGTATAAGGTCATAAGTGCCCTAAGCACTGTCGGATTTCCTGTTCCAACTCCTCTAGCTTTTGTTTCTGATGAATCAATTATTGGAGCCCCTTTTTTAGCAATGGAATACGTTGATGGTTTCATACTTAAAGAAGCGAAAGACGTCGACACTATATTTCCAAACCACAGTGTTAGATCTGATCTGTCGAAAAATATAATCGATACATTAGCCACACTTCACAGTTTTGATTTTAAAGAAATTGGACTAGTTGGATTTGGCAAGGAGGGTGGCTACCTAGATAGGCAGATGAAAAGATGGCACGAGCAGTTTTACTTAAGTTCATCTGAAGGAGATAAAGACGTTAGTATCATGGAGGAAGTATTTGGCTATCTGAACTCTAAGAAACCAAACAATGAAAGTATCTCGATAGTCCATGGGGACTATCGGCTTGATAACATTATTGTGGCCGGAGACGGAAGTATCAAGGCCGTATTAGATTGGGAGCTCTCTACTATCGGTGAACCATTATGTGATCTAGGTTTATTCATGGTCTACTGGGTTGAAGATTCCAATAGCAATCCTTTGCTTTTGCCTGCCCCAACAGCCATGCCTGGACTTTTAAAAAAGGATGAGATGGCTAGACGTTATAGTAATTTAAGTGGTCGAAATGTTGATGATATCTCTTACTATATAGCGTTTGGTTATTTTAAGCTTGCTTGCATTTTAAAGGGTGTATTAAACCGTTATGTTCATGGTGCGGCTGCAGGTGATCCTAGTGGTGCTGAAGCATTTGGCGACCAAGTTGTCTCACTTTTGGAAGCAAGTAAGATGGAGCTTTCGAAGTAAACATTTTGCAACATACATTTTTACTCATTAGAAGTTTGCACAGAGAATATGTCCGCTATGCTTTCCTAATAAGACAATAAGTCTTGCCAATTAAGACCGAACCAGTTGTGAATCTACGCGCCTAGAAAAACCATCGGAAACTTTAACCGAATAGACCATTTAGCATGTTATCCTCCAACTATTAATTGAAAGTTTCTTTGTCTAAACGAACCATGAATTAATTGTGGGTATGTCTGAGCCTATAGGTTGATTTAAGATACTAAAAACTACCCCTAAATATAGATAGATCATGGATTAGTAATTTATAAGTTTTTACAGGCATGTTTAAAGGTAGACTTGAAAATATTGTGTATCAAAATGGAGGAGAAGAATGAATTTAAGAGGTGTCGACCCACTTGCGGCAAAAGAGTTTTTGCAGCAAGCAAAGTTTTACTGGCATGAAAAGTTTGAGCTTGCAGAAGGTGTTTTTACTCCAGGAGTAAATGATATCGATGAGATGTTTGCAGCGTCAAACATTCCAGAAGATTTAACAGGAATGTCCGTACTTGATATTGGTTCGACAAATGGTGCATCAGCTTTTATCGCTGAGGCTAGGGGTGCGTTTCGAGTCGTTGCTGTGGACATCTATTCAGAAACAAGATTTGGATTTCGTGATATTAAGGAGTTCTTGGGATCAAAAGCTGAGTTTGTCCAAGATAATCTATATTCGCTTCCATCGATTTTCAATGAAGGGTTTGACGTTGTTATTTGCTGGGGGGTGCTTTACCACCTCAGGCATCCTGTTCTCGGACTTGATTGTTTAAGGCAACTTACAAATAAGTTATTAAGCATTGAAACAACAATTGCGGACGCTGAACTTGATCAAAATATTTGTGCACTTAAGTTTTATCGCCAAAAGGAATACTATGACGATGGTTCTAACTGGTTCAACCCTACGTCAACCTGTCTGAAAGAGATGCTAATCTCTAGCGGATTTGATATTTCTGATTTTGTTGTTCGGCCAAATGAGACGGAGAGATACCGTGCTTTGGTTGGTTTAAATCCAACGCCTGGACGGCCTGAGTTCCAAGAGCTTTCATACGAAGTACCGTTAGTAATTTCTAAAGCTGCACAGACGGATTGGTATCCCGAAGAACACGGATACATTTTGTAATAGCTGGCAGTACGGTTACGTTAACGTAGTCCAAGTAGTCACTATGGAGAGTGTCGGTTCCTTTCTCAGTGCCTCTAGCACTTGCTAAAAGGCTTTTTCTCGTATACAACTAAGAGGATTCAGCCGTAAGGCGGAACCGAAACTCTCCATGCTGACTAAGTACTTTTCACACATACTTCAAAACTCATTGATACTTTATGCTGTGTACTGTAATACTGTAATACAGTAATTCTGCTAAACTATACCCATGAAAGAAAGTCACAATTTTATAACCGTGCAGAACAGAGGACTCATTGCCATTCCACCTGAGATAAGGCGCCGTTTTGGTTTGGAAAAGCCAGGTGCACTACTTGAAATCATTGAACGTGAAGGAGAAATTGCTTTACGGCCACATATTCCGATCCCCGCAGACCAAGCATGGTTTTGGTCAAAAAGGTGGCAAAAAATGGAGGGGGAGGTAGACGAAGCTATATCAATAGGACTAGTAAAACAATTCATTGACGCTGAAGAATTTTTATCTGATCTCGATTCATGAGATTTGAGCGAACTGATTTGTTCAAAGCAGACTACAAACGGCTAACTGATGCCGAACGCAAACAATTCCGTAATGCGGTGATTTTATTCAATTCGGCTTGTGACCGCTTTGTAGGCTCTAACAACTTCGACGAATGGCCCGGCGCTTTACGAGTTAAATCAGTTGTAAATGCTCCGGGAGTATTTGAAATAATATGGAGCTTTAAAAACCCAGACGGTCGGGCAACATGGGAATGGATAACCATAGTTGATGAGTCGGGTCAAATATCACCTGCGGTAAGGTGGAGAAGATTAGGCAAACACCGGATTTTCAAAAATCCCTAACCATCCACGACGCTAATTGAACTTCGATAATCTGCACTAAACGAAATTTCCCTGGTACAGGTTCAAACCACGAAATAAATTGAATTAGCTTTTTCTAACGTTCCACCACTTGTTCTTTTAAAGTATGTTTTAATCATTTAAGCGAAAGAGTTGTGAAACATTTCCAAAACTTAAATAAAGTACGAATGTTAAACTTTAACTCCAGTCAACCTTTAGTAAAATGCGGCGATCTGACAGTCAACTGTAATAAACTTGTTTATTACGCACACAACTATCAGTTAGATATAACGAACTTCTAAAAAGTATTGAATCACCATTCAATACAAAGATTACCTAACGTCCCTCAATTGCGTCTTTTCACCCATAGTACCCCACAACATCTACCATCACATCAGCTGATCCTATGGCATTGTAGATGTTAATAGAGCCGTTGTTACCGATCTTAACTACAACTAAGTTAGCTACAGTATTACCCATGTTCCAGTTAATATCAGATATATTTGGAACATTAGAACCAGATGCTGGTGTGGGATATATTGTTAAGAATCCTCCATTGCTAGTTGTATTAGTTGCAGTTACATTTAATACTACAGCTGTCGCATTAGAAGGAATATTGTCTAAAGTTCCCCCTGAACCTGTTCCTGCTACATTAACTGTCATTGTCTTTGATTGGCATATTGTAGCATTATGGGTAAAAAACATTTACGCGTTTTTTAAAGGCACATTATGGGACTAAAGTTAGCCCTTCTATGTCGTCTCGTTTGCAAGCTATAAGAATCCAGAACTCCTGACATGAACGGATAATCTGTGCAGAGTCACTTGCCTGGTTTTACCGAATAAACGAGCTTCAGATTGGTCCCTGGATATTGAGTTTTAGTTGAACTGAGTTCTT
>JAJYFT010000111.1 GCA_021790815.1 Actinomycetes bacterium | reverse complement strand
ATTATACGTATTCGTATCAACGGGACCATTATAAAAACCCACTTCAAAGGCTCCAGTAAAATTCCCACCACATACATCTGCAAGATCGTTCGTAAAAAGCGGTCCATTTATTGTGTCGCCACTACCAAATTGAATCTGAACACAATTATTCCCACTATAATCAGGTCCGTCGCTGTTCGTAATAGAATTAAGTTGGTACATGTGGTAAGGACATATTTTCTCGGCAGTTGCTTGGCTAATATTAATGCTGCTAGAATACACCTCGTTATCAGCTGGATCCGCTGTTTCAAAGTTCGTATAGTAGATAAAGTTTAGGTATGAATCATTAGGTAAGGTTACGTTTATTGATTCTGTTGCGGTTCCCGCTACATTATAGCCAGCCAGCGAGTTATTATAAGGCTGGTCAGTTTTCGGTAAAGGTTTACTGGGGTTATTACTGGGACGTAAGACTATTCCATTCGAAGTAACCGTAACGTTACAAGGAGGCGGTGGATTTTGAGTTGCATTGTTTAAGCAAGTTGTCCAAAAATTCGAAGGTGACATTGATATTGCATAGTAACTTCCTCCGTTCCCAATTGCCTGAAATGTTCCGCACAATCCTGAACTCAGACACTCTTCAGGCCAATTCGACTGCACGTTTAAACCTGATATAAACGTTGCCAAACCTAATTGAGCATTCGCTTGGGCAACAGTCTTGTTTACCTCTGTAGAAGTTGTCGTAAATCGATTCCCTAATATCCCAATTAGCGCCGTTGCAAAAAGAATAAGCGCCAATGCTATACCTACAACAATAATAAGCGCTTGACCTCTATCTTCGCTTCCAATAATTTTATCTCTCATAAACACTCCATTCTCACAAACATTGTTGTGTATTACTTAACCCTGATCCTGTCTGATTACAGGTTGAATTCAAAAAATAATCCGTTACATTTATTTGAACCTTGTTGCCACTTTTTTCCCAAAAAGTATAGAGTGGCGAAATTGCAACAATTGATCCAAGCTGACCAGAGCTCGGAGTCGAAGTAACGATATACGGCCACTTAAGCGGAGAAGGTAAGACAGAATAATTCAGTTCCACACCTATAAAATCTTTAGCAGACACTAATAATCTACTCGGTCCCGTAAATCCATTACACGGAACCGAACTGGCTGAAATTACTCCATTTACACTTTTTACAGTAACCACTTCAATATTTGTCGTCGTCGTTCCGTTTGTTGTTGAAACTCCAGGAATAATCGCTGAAAATACGAGTGCATTGGATCCGCTCAAGGAAGATGGAGCGGCAATGACTACACTTGGAGGCGGTGATGAAATCGGACACGGCGATGCGTCACTAATTATTGATCCCAAAGTATCAGCAATAATTTGGGCGTTGTTTTGAGCATTAATTGAGGCTTGGCTTGCGTTAAAGTCTTGCAAAAAAAAGTATATGATACTCGAAGATATTGCCATCAAAAGACCAAAAGTCACCATAGCAACCATTAACTCTGCCAACGAATATCCAGAGTCATCAAAACTTCTACACTTCTTCATTTTCTTAATTAAGTGAACCATTCATAACTCCAATCAAGGGCATCCAATTAAAGCAGGAGGCGCAATTGCTCCATCAATGCTATAGGTTTGGTTTCCAAACGGATCATGCCAACTCACAGATATAGCTACAATCAAATTTGGCATAATAACTTCACTCGCACCAGCACAATAAGAGTATGCATATGTATACGTATACGTAGTCCCATTCACAGCCATCTTATTTTTCGTTGCTGGTAGGAATTGAGTAGGAAAGCTGGAACCTGAAGGCCACGTCCAATTCTCCGTTTCAAATGACGTTAGTTGCGCCATTGCCGCAGATCCAACTCTCACTGCTGAGACTCTTTCCGAAGATGCTTGCGCAGCTGGAATGGATACCGTAAAAATATTAATAGCGAAAAGGACAACAGCAAGTAGCAAAACCATCGCCACTATTACTTCAATTATCGTCATGCCTGATTCATCTTTAACCTGACGTTTATCCAGATAAATTCGCATGCTATTGCACTTCAATGAAACACCTCATGACGGATTTGGCAGCGTATTCGAAGGATTCGAAACATTCGAAAATGGATTCGTGGTCCCGTTTACAGTCGGAGGTGGTGCAGTCGCTACCGTCGTGGATTGAGCTTGTGTTGAATTAGTTGAACCTACCGAACTCTGTGTGCCGGATGAACTAGAAGGTGGTGCAGTCGCTAGAGTTAGTGACGAACTGGAGCCTAAGGAAGTAGACCCACCCTCACTTCCATTTCCAGATCCCGTTCCTTGACCAGTAGATGAAGAAGTCGAGGATGTGGTTGTGACCTTTGGAGATGCGGTAGAAGAACTGCAGGCAGCAAATAGCACTGAACCTAAAACAAACAATCCAGCAACCTTAAAAGGTCTCTTAGCCGATATTTTAGCTCCCGAAATGGTATCCCTTCGATTCCGGACCCCTTTAACTAGTGGCAACTCCTCTAGGTTGGTACTTTGAATTTTATTATTAAACATGTTTGAAATGATGCGCTATTCTTCTTTAAAATGCAACCAGTTTGAAGATTTGTTACACAATTGAAGACATTTTGTATTGAAATCTTCACAAACTTATTCCCTGATTGACAATTTTTTTCGTAACGAGATACATATATTTTTTAATTTGTACAACTATGATGACGAAATTAATCGGTTAATTTCTAAGCAACTATTAAGGTTTTCTAAAGCAATTTCTAAGTAGTAGGTGTTTAAGATTTAAGTGTAGAGTTAATACAAGGAGGAAACATGTCTGACGAACAGTACAAAGGATGGCTACCACCTGATGACGGCGAAAGTAATGAGGGCAACAACGAGATGCCGGTTGGTGGTGGTCAAGATCCCATGGGACCGGCGAACGATACAGGCACCAATTTAAACTCTGATCCTAATAAAGGTCTTTACTCTAGTGGTCAATACTACCCACAAGGGTTTATCCCACCGTGGCCATACTCACCTCCAAACTACTACTCGCAGTTTCGCCAAGGTCCACCACCTTACTATCCACCAACTGGGTATTTTCAAACTGGTCCCTACCCTCCTCACTACCCGAACCAACCTTCCCAGACTAAAAGTTCCTTTTTTGCAATTGTCGCAGTTCTTTGCATCGTTCTTGGAGTAGGTTTGGGAGTTGGAACAGCAGCGTTATTTAAGCAAGTCAACTCAACTCAAACCTCATCAAACTCTGGAGCTAATTTAAACCCAGTGCTTCCTACTTTTCCTGGTTCAAACTCAGGAACGTCACCAGTAACCACAACACCAAAAGACGTTTCCTCGGTGGAAGCAGGCATAGTTGACATAAATACTGTTCTAAAGTACCAGCAAGCTCAAGCTGCTGGTACTGGCATTGTGCTAACTTCAAATGGCGAGATTCTAACCAATAATCACGTTATAGAAGGTGCTACCTCAATATCAGTGACCGATATCGGGAATGGAAGAACATACAGCGCAAAAATCGTCGGAACTGACGCTTCATCTGATATAGCAGTCATTCAACTCGCAGGAGCATCGGGTTTAGCTACTGCTCCGCTAGGAAACTCGTCACAGGTTGGAATAGGTGATGCCATAACTGCAATTGGAAATGCTGGCGGGGTGGGAGGTACCCCAAGAGTTGTGACTGGCACAGTTAAAGCGCTAAATCAATCGGTGACTGCAGCAAGTGATTTCTCGGGTGCTTCTGAAAACCTAACTGGAATGATTGAAATTCAAGCTGACATCGTCCCTGGAGACTCAGGAGGACCCCTCGTAAACAGCTCTGGAAAAGTAGTTGGTATTGATACTGCTGCTTCATCTGGATTTCAACTTCAAACTAACAGTGTTACTGGTTTTGCAATACCAATAAACAAAGCGCTTTCAATAGCTAAATTAATTGAATCAGGCAAGTCTTCTTCTACAATTCACATAGGTCAGCAAGGCTTTTTAGGAGTTTCGGTTGAAGATCCGTCCTCAGCATCAAATCCTCCAGTATCTTCGGGTGCTTACATAGCTGGAGTACTATCTGGGTCTCCAGCAGCTCAAGCAGGTCTAACATCCGGTGACGTAATAGTGTCAGTAAATGGCACTCAAGTTACTTCGGCAAACGAATTAACAAATGTGATGGGACAGTACCACCCCGGGAACACTGTAAATGTTGGATACGTAAACTCAAACGGACAACATGCAACAACATCTGTTACTCTAACAGCAGGTCCACCTCAATAAATTTTTACCGCTGGATTTTTTGGCTCAACTTTATTAATTTTCACATATGCGGATCCTAACTCTGGTCTAGGGTCCGCTTCACCCTTATTTGGCCAAAATGACATAGCTCTCTCGGCAAGAGCTGTAATAGTAAGTGATGGATTTACTCCCAGATTTGCTGGGACCACCGAACCATCACTGACAAAGAGCCCTGGGTGTCCATGAATTCGGTGGTATGGATCAACTACTCCGTGCGAACCGTCGGTTGAAATACACGCTCCGCCTATTATATGGGCAGTTGTTGGAATATTTAGGAGTGCTTCACCCCAAGATCCCCATGCATCTCCATCTATCTGATCAGCAAGTATTCGAGCTGACTTATTCGCAATCGGAATATAGGTAGGATTTGGCTCGCCGTGACCAGGGCGAACAGATAACCTCCCAAATCGCCTCACCATTCTTATCGAATTGTCCAGACTTTGCATTACCAACAAGATTATTGACCTCTCAGCCCAATCCTTAGTCGAGAGAGAACGAGCAAACTTAAAAGGATGGATCAAGATATTTAAGAGGAATTTAAGTTGTCTGGGAACCTTTCCTCCTCCATCAACCATTAAAGTTGATAAGAGCCCCATTGCATTAGACCCCTTAGGATACCTACAAGGTTCAATATGAGTATTACTGTCTGGAAAGATGCTAGACGTAATAGCGGCACCTTTTGAAAAACTTTGTAGCGGCACCTTTTTTGACGTTGCTCCAACGATAGCCTCAGAGTTAGTTCTCACATTTTGCCCTACAGCACTTGATATATTTGGCAGTCTATGTGTCTCTTTAAGCTTCATCAGCAAGTTAAGAGTCCCTAGCACGCCAGCGGAAAACACAACCTTTTCAGCGGTAATTATCCTTTCACCGCTAAACACAAAATGTCCTGCTTTCTTTGTTTTTACGGCATAACCACCGCCAGAGAGTGCCCAAAGATCGATAACTTTGCGAGATTCAAATATTTTTGTTCCCAACTTTTCTGCAAAATATAGATAGTTCTTGTCAAGTGAGTTCTTTGCGTTGTGTCTACACCCGACCATGCAGCCTCCACATCCAACACACGGCAACCTTTTTGGACCAAGGCCACCAAAATAAGGATCCACCGGAGTATTTGAGTCACTTCCATCAAAGTCTCCAAAGTAAGTTCCAACTTCAGTGTGGCGAAATGAATCTTCGACGCCCAAAGTCTTTGCGAGCTTTCTCATCTCGTCATCTGCGGGTGAATTAAATGGATACCTTGCAACCCCTAACATCTTCTTAGCAAGCAAGTAATAGTCTTTCAACTCCTCTCGCCAGTCCGTAATGTCAGCCCATTTTTCATCTTTGTAAAATGGCTCGAGCGGTTCATATAGAGTATTTCCATAGACGAGGGATCCACCTCCAACACCAGCGCCAGAGAGAATTACCATTCCATTTAGTATCGAAAGTCTTTGAATACCTCGAAATCCAATTCCTGGGGCAAAGAGGTACCGCTTAAAATCCCAACTAGTTTTAGCGAAATCTTCTGCTTCATATCTTTTGCCAGCTTCAATTACTCCGACCTTATAGCCTTTTTCACTCGCTCTAAGTGCGGTGACTGATCCTCCAAAGCCAGATCCAACAACTAAGACATCAAAATCAAAATCCATTTATATATCCTTAAAATTTATCCCTGAAAAACACAGGGGCTAAAGTCACAATCTTTACCTCTATATCCTAATGCCACTTCACTTAAACAAAAACTTGCCGATACTAAAGTTATATATGAAACATGCAATAGAAGTTGCCTCCGGGCTATATTTTGGTGAATCACCACGCTACCATGAGGACAAACTGTGGTTCTCAGATTTTTTTGACGAAGCAGTTTGGACTTTGGATGAAGACTTTCACCTCGAAAGAGTATTCGAAGTTAAGAATCAACCATCTGGTCTTGGATGGCTTCCTGATGGGCGAATGCTGGTAGTATCGATGCTGGATAGAAAAGTCTTGCGTCGTGAAGGTGACGAGCTAGTAGAACATGCTGACCTTTGGGATATTTTTGCCTACCACGCGAATGACATGCTGGTAGACATAGATGGGACTGCTTACGTTGGCAATTTTGGATTTGATGTCTACACTGCAATTGAAGAAGAAGGCTTAGAGGGTTTAGTGCTGCCACCAGGTCCCACTACTGCCAATATTGCCAAAATTACTCCATCTGGAGAAGTTAGCGTAGTTGCTGATGAACTTTTCTTTCCAAATGGAATGGCAATAACACCAGATAGAAAGTCATTTGTCGTAGCTGAAACTCTTGCCATGCGACTAACAGCCTATGATTTAGACGAAAACGGGGACCTTAAAAACCGTCGAATATTTGCTGACTTAAAGGATCAGTACATAGCTCCTGATGGAATTGCAATGGACGAAGAGGGGATGATTTGGGTTGCAAACTCTATTGGACCTGAAGTAGTCAGAGTGAAAGAAGGTGGTGAAATAGTAGACCGAATTAGAACTGCCGATTCATGCTTTTCTTGTACCCTAGGGGGCAAAGATGGAAAAACACTTTACGCAATGTGTACGCCTTCAAGAGTCGCATTCATGGAAGTAGCACTGCAAGAAGGAAAGATTTTCACTTATGAAGTTGACGTTAAAAAAGCTGAGACCTAAATTAATCCCAGCTCTTTAACTGCATCTCGTTCTGAAACTAGTTCTTCAACTGTTAAATTGATTTTGGTTTGACCAAAGTCATCATGCTCAATACCTTTTTCAACTTTAAAAAATTCCCCATCAGATATAACAGGATAACCAAA
>JAJYFT010000110.1 GCA_021790815.1 Actinomycetes bacterium | reverse complement strand
ACTGCCCGTTCCTTAAACTCAGGGGTAAATACCCTCTTTATTTTCTTTGTTTCTGACATAACTCTATCCTTGTACATATTGGGAGTCTCCATCAAAACCGGTACACCTCAGAAGGCTCCAGAACCTGAAGTTGCAGTTTTGATAGGTCGGGATGGAATATTTGGACAATTCTGCCATTTTTGTCATACAGGTAGTCTCGGGTTATTCCGTTGAATATTTCGAGTATTCGGGTTGCACTCGGCGCTTCACAAGTTCGCTCTTCTGGATACAGAGGTATTCCCTTCAATGAGTGATTTTCCATAGCGATACGTATCTGTCTTTCTATGAGTGCTTGGATAATTAAGGCAATGAAGTGACAGCACATAAGTCCCTCAATACGGGCTGGATCTTTCAGAAAGACTGGTGCTACAAGTTGAACTCCTTTGAGTTGGCTGTGACGGTGCTCGAGGTTCGGTTGATATTTATAAGAGGCTAATACTTCTTTGCCTAAAAGATCTTTTTGATTGGTGATTAAAGGGAAAAGTCCGTCATAACAGGCATCTTTTGCTACCACGTCTTCACGTACGGCAAAACTAACACGGTGAAGGGTTCTGGTAAGTTTACGGTATCTGGTTTTATCACCAGCGCGACCACGCTTGTCTTGACGGTACCGTTCATCTGTAGTTTCTATAACTTCAAAGTTTATCCAACGTATAGCTTGAGCATTTTTAAGAATTTCTGTTACTTGCTTTTCAACTGCAACGATGGTCTTTATACGAGTTTTAGAAGATGTGAGTCGTTCATTAAGACTGCTCAGATCACAGATAGCTTGTGATATGGATGCTCTTCTTAACTCACCATCACGTATGATCTTAGAAGAAGATTTTACCCAAATTATCCGATATCCCTCAGCAGATGGCCAAGGAGCCTCGGTAGTCCACCAAACCTCTTCTGGTTGATCTTTACGTCGTGGCAGGTGTTTAATTGCTTCAGTCCAATCAAGTTCGTGGTCGACAACATAGCTTTTGAATGCATCAACTTCTTTACGTGTGGCAGGCAAAACTGAGATGAACCTTCCGTTATTTTTGGCGATATGGTCCATATTTGTCTTGGTTGCGAGTTTAGAGTCCGCTACATACAAAAAATCTGATCTGCCAAGCAAATTAACAAGACCGTCCCATGTAGCAATATGTGTAGTGTCATCTGTGACGTTGCCATTTGCTATCCTACATGCGATTGGTACAGCCCCATCACTTGAAATTGTAAGAATCCATACCAGTTGTTTGAGATCAGGTCTGTGATCTTTGCTGTGACCATGAAGGATTGCTACGGTTGTCTTTCCGGCTCTCTGTGTGCCGTTAGCATTTTTATACAAGCCACTAAATTGTACGCTTGTAGAATCATTGTGCAGCTGATCGGTATCGATTCTAAACTTCTTAACAACATCAAGTACCAGTCGATTAAGAAAGCTGGCACGATCTGAATCAAATAGACTAGCCAACGAGCGTCCGACCCTGTCGTCATTTAGCAAATCGACATCACCACCGTCTAGTCCAAGAAGCTTAAAATCAAATGGCTTAGCCCATTCATTGAGAGCATATATTGGCTCGTGATGCAATACAAGATTACGCACAACACCAAGAGTTTTAGCAGGTGCCAGGCAACCAATAATTTATACAAAAGAGAAACCGTCTTTCACGAAGGTCCCTTTTCTACAGCATCAGAACTGGAGAAGTCTACTGCTTCATGGGTACTTTGGTTCAACACAAAACGTCTCCATAGCGCTTGTGGATTTATCCCACCAACAGAGTTTGAAACAAACTACTATAATGGAATAAATAAGGGCAAAGAAGTTGCCTAAAAGTTATAAACTGAGTCTCCATAAATTCCAGTGTGTATAAAGTTGTGCGATGAACTATCAATGGTATTTCGAAACTGTTATGAGAACAGTAACTCTATTGAATTAGCAAAAGAGAAACTAAACCGGTGGTATGAAAAGATTGCTCAAAAGAATATTGAATCAATTAATGTAGTATCAGAATCTATTTCATTGCGTGAAGTTAAAATCCAGATCTGCTGACATAGGCGCAAAAAGACTGCAAAGCCAATTCTCTTCTTCGCTCATCGTTTTGTGTAAAGTAACCGGCTGTCAAAATGAGAACATTTGAAACAGCAGATTAGCTTCTGCATTCAATGTCTCAGTGTTGATTCTCTGACCAACAACTTGACTTGAGGATACATAACCGTAGTTCAGGAGTTCTGAAATCCTAAATTACTTTGTCAATCGAAGTACCAATACCTGAACTAAGTCGTTGCAAAATTAAAAGGATTTAGATCGCTGGTGAGAGGAGTAAGAGACAAGAAGTTCTTCTTATGCCGTGTTTCTAACACTATATTGCTATAACTATCAATTGGGTGTGATCCATTCTTCCACCGTGGTCGCTCACTTTATTCGCGCACGAGAACTAACTGTAGAATATATAAAGACCAATGTATCCGGTGCGACCCCTGGCCTGCCATATTTACATGCTACATATCTCACACTAATCATCGGTGGACCTTAATAATCGAATCTCTTCCATCACTATTCGAATCAAGCATTTAGTCGTGCGTGCTTTTCCATCGTTGATTTTCGGGAGAATTGAATGAATGTGATCACTGCTAACATCACAATGACACCTCTAAATATCGCAAAATACACAGTTGGTCCCTGTTCATAATACATTATACTAAAAATAAGCCCAATTCCAATGACAAACTTATACATGTTAAACTTTGAAAGCCACCTATCAATTAAAGCAAACATGGCGCCAAGAATTGCAGCAATTAGTTCAAGCCAATAGGGTCCAAAATAACCTGCAAATGTGCCAAATACCGTTGGTAATCTATTCATTGGTGGCATATCATAGCGTAGTTCGAAATATAATTCCTCATCTCTATCGGCTTCAGTCATATTAAGTTTTGACGGGAAAATAAATGATGGAATTTCCAATTTAGCGTCATTTTTAAAAGTAGTAAAACCTACCGGTGGTATTCCTGCAGTAATCCCCTTCAAAGTATATGCTGCAAAATCATTGCCATCCAAACGATTACTAAATTGCTTTCGAAATGTTTCAGGAATTTTTCCTAAACTCGCCACTCCACTCAGCAGAGCATTAGTTCGAGTAGTGCCTGAAGAATTCACTCCATATGCTGATCTACCGGTAGTTATGCGTGATACACTTAGTGCGGCAATAACTAAAGTCATTAGAATTATAAACGTCCATACTTGCCTCGGTGACAATGTTAGATTGACTCTCTTTAATGAGTAGAATAGTGCCACTGAAACAGCAACTACCGGAAGTCTTTCACCAAGCAAGACAATAGATAGTGCCTGCACCAAGAATACTGGCAGGGCAACTTTAACTCCAAAGTGAAGAATAATTGAAAAGCTCAAAAACACTACAAATATTAATAAGAATTGGGTAACAAGACCAGATTGGAGGTAGTTCTTCCCAGATAATCCATTTTCACTAAGTATGCCACCACTTAACTCATATAAATACATTGGCAATGTTATAATGGCCAAAATACGCCAGTCTAAAAATGTCGTTATATTTTTCAATTCACTTGATGCTAAAGTAACTTTTGTAGTTTCCTTTACTTTGAGGACTAAAAGGTATGATAAGGTAAACAAAAATATCGCGAGTCCAACGAACCATTGCCATCGATCTAGTTCTGACAGCGTCAAACCTGCACGTTCAGTGCCCGAAGGTCCTAATCTATTCAACAACTCAGAAAGACCATGATAAACAAATGCCACCAAGACAAATAGAGACCCAGAAAAATGAAAAAATCTACCCTTTAGCATTATTAGAAGCAATCCCAAAGAAACCAATTGCAAAGTAAGCGAAAAAAGTAGCGCTGCAGTCATCTTATTATAAAGACATATTACACGATTGAAACTGTCTAGGTTTAACAAAATCTCAACTTCATTTTACAGATACGAGACGAGAACCCGTACTTATAATTGAGTGTCAATCCCAGGCAAATAATAGGCGACACCCCTAATGATCTTTGACTGCATTCTGAACCTAGAATTTTCATAAGAAAACTCACCGTTAATAGCTAACTTTTGACCTAGATCTAAATAACCGTGAGGATAATTTCTTCCAATATCCCAGCCTGAACAAGCCAGAACAGAGAGTTGTTTACACATGGCTTCTCGACGTTATTTGTCATCTACATCATAATTGCTTCTCTTAGTTTGTAACCTCAAAATCTTTAGCCAGATGGACTTAAGTTAAGATAGAGTATTAATTAGGAGCGACAATATGAACATTTCTATAATTGGTACTGGGTACGTTGGTTTAGTAACTGGAGCATGCCTCGCAGAGGTAGGGAACCATGTTGTATGCATAGATACAAATAACGAAAAAATTGAAAATCTTAAGGCAGGAAAAATACCAATATACGAACCTGGTCTAGAAGGAATGATTATCGAAAATGTTAAGTCAGGAAGGCTGACATTTGATACCGAATTAAGTTATGCTGTAAAACACGGTGAAGTGCTTTTTATTGCCGTCGGAACGCCTTCAGATGAAGATGGGTCAGCTGATTTAAACCACGTTATTAACGTAGCGCGAGGAATTGGCAATCTTATAGATAATTACAAAATAATTGTGAATAAATCAACTGTACCAGTTGGTACTAGCAAGACAGTTTCTGACGTAATTTCAGAAGAGATTGCAAACCGAGATATTGATATAAGTTTTGATGTTGTATCGAACCCAGAGTTCTTAAAAGAAGGGTCAGCTATTGAAGACTTTATGAAACCAGATCGTATTATTGTTGGATCTAGGAGTCAAAAAGCGGTATCAATAATGCGTCAGTTGTATGCGCCTTTTGACCGCAACCATGACGGCTTTATGGTAATGGATGAACCTTCAGCTGAACTTACTAAATACGCTGCAAACATAATGCTTGCAACTAAAATCTCTTTGATGAACGAGTTAGCAAACATTGCAGAACTCGTGGGAGCTGATATTGAGCGCGTCAGAATAGGAATCGGAGCTGATCCACGCATAGGTTATAGCTTTATATATCCAGGTTGTGGCTTTGGTGGTTCATGCTTTCCAAAGGATGTGCGCGCATTACAACATATTGCAAAACAACTGGGTATGGAAGCACCTTTATTGACTGCAGTCAATTCAGTTAACGAACATCAAAAAGAACTTTTGGCAACAAAACTTTTAAATGCATTCTCTGGTACGCTACAATCCCGCAAAATTGCAGTTTGGGGACTAGCATTTAAACCTAAAACAGACGACATGCGAGAAGCACCTAGTAAGGTATTGATAGAAAAGATAAATCTGCATGGTGGTAAAGTCCGAGCATTTGATCCTCAAGCAAATGCTGAAGCCAGAAAGATCTATTTCGATCATGCAGATGTAGATATCCTTGACGACCAGTACGCTGTTCTTGAAGATGCTGATGCACTGGTTATCTGTACAGAGTGGCAAAGTTTTCGAAGCCCAGATTTTGAAAAAATTAAGAATCAACTTAAGGACCCATTAATAATAGATGGTAGGAACCTATACGATCCAGACTTAATGAAATCTTATGGTATCCAATATTTATCAATTGGTCGTAAGTGATTTCCTAAGTCTCACAAAACTGACATATTCAATACGTTTGACGTAGCTACAGCCACCTTAAACAGCAATACCTTTATACAGCTTATAATGATAATGATGATGATGGGATATGAAGATGACCAAACTACTGGAAGCTTTTGATGTCAGCAATAATACTTCACAAGTACGACTATTTTTTCTTCGACTTGAAAACCGAGCTTTTGCTATCGAATTCTCGGTTTCATCAAGAGTAGACTGATTTTAACCATGACCAATTGCTCTAATCCAAGTAATTTACCCCGAGTGTTGGTAATTCTTGATTCTTACCTTCCTGGAATAGACGGCGGAGGGCCAATCACGACTATTTCTGCCATGGATCAACACTTACATTCCAAGCTCGAACTTTTTATAATGTGCAAAGATCGAGACTTTGGGGATGCTGAACCTTATCCCAATATTAATACTGAATCATGGACACCTGTAGACAACTCACAAGCAAAGTATCTAAAAGCATCTCAACTAAAGTGGAAAACATATAAGAGTGTTATACATGAGATTAAACCTGACTTTATATATTTAAACACAGTATTTTCAGTTCGTGAAGTAATTATTCCATTACTAGTTGCGCTATTTTCAAAGTTAAAGCCTAAAGTAATTATTGCTCCTCGAGGCTGCCTTGACCCAAGCGCTCTATCATTGAAATCAAAGAAAAAACAGACATTCTTGCTTCTTTTAAAACTAAGCAGACTTCCTAAAAAGATGACGTGGCAGGCATCAACATATATGGAAAAACAATTTATCGAGCAATCAATTGGTCACGTTCCAATTAAAGTTGTTCAGAACCTTCCCCTATCTCAACCTTCTGTCCTGCGCGATCAACCAGTAAAGCTACCAGGAAGTATTAAAATCATATTTTTTTCAAGGATTGCTAGAAAAAACATCTACTCTATCTGATGGAAAGACTAGAAGGAATACAGGGGAAAGTAGAATTAACCATAGCAGGACCTATTGAAGACGCTAATTATTGGCAAGAATGTATGGATACATTAAGCCAACAACCAAATATTGAATTTTCACAGGTTGGTTCTGTGCCACATTCAGCCATACACGACCTTCTGTCCAAACATCACATATTTGCACCACCTACTTTAGGAGAAAACTTCGGACATGCAATAATAGAAGCTTTTGATGCTGGACTTGGTGTTTTGATAAGCGATAGGACTCCATGGCGTAATCTTGAACGATATGGAGCGGGATGGGATATTTCGTTAGAAAATTGATACATAACAGGTTGTCGAAGTAGCAACTTCCGGAAACTTTGAACTATTTAGCCGCGATTATTCACGGAATGATGAAAATTGGTGAAACTAGGACAAATTGAGCTATTCGATCACGATGTTCTTGTCGCTTTGCAAGCTTCTCGACTAGGAATTAGTGAAAGTATAGGCTTTGCG
>JAJYFT010000109.1 GCA_021790815.1 Actinomycetes bacterium | reverse complement strand
TTGCAAACCAAGTCAATGAAGTTATCCTCACAAGCTTGTTTTAAAATATCTATCTCCATTATGGAAAGGGGCGATGCCTTTGCCCAAACTTCCTCATGGCCTACATATTCGAATGTGTGCTCCATGTAAAGCTCCAGATGATTCAATTTCAAGTTAGAAAGCAACTCTACAATGTTAAGAAGCTCAGATAAAGTTGGAACTTTATCCCTTGAGATATCAATCATCACTCCTCGAGTCATTAGAGTCGGGCTGTCTTTAATTACCCCTTCTAAGAGCAGGCATTCACCGGGTGAGGGTTCGTCTCGTTCTTCCTTTTGCTCCACTTTAATAAGTGATACCAACTGCTCAAGAGTCTTCATGCCGTAATACGCGCCGCTTTTAGAAGAGCTCTTGATCACAATTTCACGTTCTGATATCAGCAATTCGTAAGAATCCCGCCCAAGGCTTTCAATATGTCGATGTGAAACAACAAGAGGGTAGGAAGTTTTAAAAAACTTATTTGATAATTTGACCTCACTTGGTTTAGGAAATAAGTTGAATACTGGTCGTGTGTTTGGTACTGAGGTTGCAGTGCTTTTCATACTTTAATCGTGTCACAGAATGGAGTATCGGTGCCAAAAGGCAAAATAAGGCCATATGAGCTAAAAGACAGAGAAGCCATCAGGCAAATATGCTTTGAAACTGGATTCATGGGGGAACCAGCTGATTTTTACTGGACTGATATGGAGAGCTTTGCCGATATGTGGTCGTCTTATTACACAGATCATGAGCCAGAATCAGTGCTAGTTGCAGAAGTTGACAACGAGGTAGTTGGCTATTTGCTTGGATGTCTTGACTCAAAAAAGGCATATAATCCTGTAAAGATTGGGGCCAGGTACGCTTTTTTAGGTGGTGGACTTCTAAATTCTGGCACTAGACCGGTACTGCTTAGAACCGTTAGGGACACAGTTGCTGATCTCATCAGCAGGAAATCACCTCTGACTGGGCCCTTTGATGATCCGAGATGGCCATCTCATTTACATATAGATTTCCTTAAAAAAGGACGCGGCCTGGGGCTAGGGAGAGAGATTATGACAACTTGGCTTGAAAGGCTTCGTAGTAAAGGATCACCTGGTTGTCATTTGGAGACACTGGCAGAAAACCACTCGGCAATTGCATTTTTCAAAACAATGGGATTCGAACTTTTTGGTGAACCTCAGTTGGCACCGGGAATTAGATCACCCAAAGGCGTAAGAGTGCATGGTCAAGTTATGGTCCAAACTTTATAAATATGAGCTGTTATCAACGATAATTTTTCCATTATGAATAACCCTGATTATTTTTAAGTTTTCATCTACCATCAAGATATTTGCTTGGCTCCCTTGTTTTATGGTCCCAACGGAGTCAGTTATTTGTAGGTAAGTACTGGGAACTTTACTCGCGGAATTAACGGCTTGTACAATGGAAAAATCAAATTCAGCCCTTAAGTTGCAAACAGCTTCTAAAAGCGAAATTTGAGAGCCTCCTAACTTACCCACTCTTTCTGAATCAACCTTTGAATTAGTAAGTCCTTTTACTAATAGACCCCTGTCGGTTCGCTTCAATATGAGATCTCCATAGGTAATTTCGTCGTGGCTTGTTCCTAATATTGGCATAGCATCTGAAATTGAAATTACCCTTTCTTTTTTCATCGATTTTAAAATCATCTCAGCGGTAAGTTGATGTAAGTGATTTCCGTCAAAAATGAGTGAGGCAAAAACAGAAGGGTTTGCAACTACCGCACCAGTCAACCCAGGGTTCCTTGCAGTAATCGGAGCGTTTGCATTTAATAGATGAGTTGCAAGATTTGCACCAACTTTGATTGTGCTACATGCCAAGTCAAACCCACAATCACTATGTCCGATAGAAACCTTTACTCCCATTTCAATTAACTTCGCCACGTATTTCAACCCGGTAATTTCAGGAGCTAGTGTCACCATTACCACGCCACCAGATGCAAGCATTTTTTCAATTAGAGCCTCGGTCTCAGTATCAAAGCTGCTCTTTAGAAGAAATGTAGGATGAATGCCACTTCTTTTGGCCGACAGAAGTGGGCCTTCAAGATGTACTCCCAAAAATGTAAATGGTTCCATGACGTGAGCATCGATAGCTGATTCAAGTGAGGTATTCAATTGAGATGCCGAGCAGGTAGTTATAGTTGGCATCATCGAAGTAGTGCCTCTTTTAATATGAGGCCGTGCCGCTTGAAAATAAGCTTTAGGGGTAGAGGAGTTAAAAAATGCGACTCCGTCTCCACCGTTGACCTGGATATCTATGAGCCCAGGAATGACGTAACAGCCATTACCGTCGATGACTATGGAATTGCCTTTTGAACTGTGGGCTTGACTCAGCAGATCTCGAGGCTGGGAATTTATCTCTGCGATCTTTTCACCTAATGTCAAAACCGAAAGGTCTTGAAATGTATCATTAGCTAAAACTTTGCAGTTGTAGATAAATATCTGGTCATCACCTTGTGCCTGCTTTTCAAAATCCATCAATTACCTGCACTATGGCCTTGGTCGCTGATCTGAATCTATTGGCACCGTTGACACATCTTGAGCGTAGTTACACATTTTTCATCATCGGTTTTATTTTGACGTATGTCGTGTTATAGTCATTAGATCCTCTAAAAAATAATAGACAATTTTGATCCCGAGGGAGGAAAAATGAGCCAAGTAAGAGTACTGGTTGGCACGAAAAAAGGTGCCTTTGTTATAAGCTCAGACGGAGCGCGAAAGGATTGGACTGTAGAGGGTCCATTCTTTGGTGGATGGGAGATCTATCATATGAAAGGGTCTCCTGCAAATCCCGACCGGATCTGGGCCTCCCAGTCCACTTCCTGGCACGGTCAGGTCGTCAGAAGGTCTGATGATGGTGGGAAAACTTGGGAAACTGTCGGGAATGATTTTCAATATGAGGGTACTCCAGGTACTCATAAATGGTATGACGGATCTCCTCACCCCTGGGAATTTGCTCGTGTTTGGCATTTTGAGCCTTCCCTTGATGACCCGGATGCGGCATTTGCAGGAGTAGAGGATGCCGCACTATTTAGAACCCATGATGGAGGGAGTTCATGGCAGGAGGTTTCGTCGTTTCGAAATCAAGTGTCGGCGTCGGAATGGACTCCAGGAGCCGGTGGAATGGCGCTTCACACTATTCTTTTGGACCCTGTTAATTTAGGGACAATATATGGCGCTGTGAGTGCGGCGGGAGTTTTCAAAAGCGAGGATGACGGCAAGAGTTGGGCGCTTAAAACCAATGGCCTCAAATCGGAGTTCCTGCCTGACCCAGAAGCTCCCGTTGGACATTGTGTACACAGAATTGCTCACCACAGGGACGCCCCTTCTGTCTTATATATGCAAAAGCACTGGGATGTTATGAAAAGTGATGACGGTGGGGACAATTGGTATGAGATAAGCGGAAATCTTCCAACGGATTTTGGATTTGTTGTTGGCGTAAATTCAAATGACAAAGATACTGTTTATGTAATTCCAATCAAGAGCGATTCAGAACACTACCCACTTGAAGGGAAACTCACCGTTTATCGTTCGAAAGTTGGTGGAAATGAGTGGGAGCCCCTTACTAAAGGTTTACCGCAAAAAGACTGCTATGTAAATGTGTTGCGAGATGCTCTTGCTATTGACGATCTCGACAGTTGCGGAATATATTTTGGAACTACAGGCGGGCATGTGTTTGTCTCAAGCGATTCGGGTGACAGTTGGATGCCTATTGCAGAGAATCTACCTTCTGTATTATCAGTTGAGGTTCAAACTCTACCTTGATCAAGGTAATGTTCCCCTATCATTTGGCCAACCTCGCTGGAGTTGACAGGCTCCTGACATTTGAATCTGATGGTGCAACCACAATTGAAGGACTTCTTGATGAAATTGAAAGTTTCTACCCCTCACTTCGAGGAACCATTAGGGATCAGTCCACCAAAAAGCGGAGAGCATTTCTTCGATATTTTGCATGCCAGGAAGATTTGTCAAATCTCCCTGAGTCCTCTCGCCTCCCCGATGAGGTATTGAATGGGGAAGAGCCTTTTATAATACTTGCCTCGATCTCAGGCGGATAAGTTTTAAACTAAATAGCGCAAGCAACTAACTTGTCTATTTTGGTAAGTGGCATCGCTTTGTAGCTTATTCGAAATGCGCGCGACAATCTCTCATTCCGTCATGATTTTAAATCTTGACTTTGGCTACTATTTGTCTGCTTTTTCAATTGCTATTAGGCATCCGGCTTTGGTGGGATCTTTTATTGACATCACCACAGTAGCCTCATCGACCAATCCCTCCACAAAACCTAGATGCAACTGGCAAATAAGTTCGGGTCTTCCCTTGGCTGATTCGCTGAGTGGGCATCGCAAGAGTTTTAAATCAACGCCGGTTTTCCTAACAGTTTTCTCTGGTCCAAATCCTTTGCGAATCATTTCAATCTCTATTCGATCAGCATCATCTGCATCCCGAGTTTTTGCAAATACCTTTCTTCCGCTATCAAATCCAGCTTAATAAGTATTCTTTTTCTCTGCAATTGCATCAGCCAATACTGTTGCAAGCCAAGAATTTGGGCCCTTGGACTCAAAGGTCCCTTCGACATCAGGACTTAATCGATAGGGCAGTCTTGGCCTTCCTGGGGTTGACCGTAACTCCAACTCTTCACAGACTAAACCTGCTGATAGCAATATATTCAAATGTTGTCTCACAGCGTTGTGGTTGAAACCCACCAATTCCGTAAGTTCGGCGACTGTAACGTTATTTTCGGAACTCGCTATGTAACGGTATAGACGGTATCTTGTTGGATCCCCTAGCGCCCTTGCCTGTATTTGAATCTTTGACATTATTCCTACCCAACTAATATTTCAACTATTTCATATCTATTCCATCCTCAAATCCTGACTTTGGCAGTTAATTTGTAGCGTTTTGTTCATATTCCCTGCTTAAGATATCTATTTTTAGCAGTTCGCGTGATTAGGATGCTGGTGGAGAATGTTTCTTTGTGGTTGCAATAAGTTTTCTTATCTCCTCGTAAGTCATGTATTTGTGATCAAGGTCCAGCTTTAGTTTTTCTTTTAAGTCAACTGTAATTTCACCTGCAAAATCACCAACGTAGATGTTTTGCTCGACAAAGCTGTATGCCATTGCATTTAGGCTCTCGGCAAGTTTCTTTATGGAATACTTGTTATCTAGTCGATACGCTAAGAGCCTTGCAATAACTAAAGCTATAAAGCTAGTGAGAAAATGGGCCTCAATTCGGTCGTGTCTTGAAAGGTATACGGGTCTTGCTTCCATGTCACTTTTGCTAACTCTAAAAGCTTCTTCAATTTGTTAAAGTTCTTTGTAAATACTTAATATTTCCTCATTAGATTTCTTGTATTCACTGGTCACTATCACGTAATAGCCGTCGTACTTCTCTTCTTCTTTTAGCCTTTCTTCGGCAAACACCAGTTTTTGGTTAGAAGTGATTATCTCGCCACTCTTTGGATCAAACATCAAGTTCTCCACATACCTAGAAGCTCCATAAGAAGTCGCTCGTCTATATTTTGAAGGATTGGAAATCAGATCACGAGCTTTAGCAATAACAGCTTCTCTGTCTTTTCTTGCTTTCTGTGCACATTTGGCGCTGTACACTGCAACTTGTTTTTCATCTACTTCGACTTTTTTCTTCTTGCCTTCTTTTGTAGTTACTGAAATCGTTCTAGGAGTTAGCCTGGACTTTGATTTAAACTCCTCATTTAGGGCTTTGCATCCCTTTTCTTCCAGTACAAAGTCCTTTAGATCCTTGTTTCCTCCCCTAACACTTTGAGAAAATACGTAGCCGTTACCTGCCAATATGTTAAAGGCTATGTTATCCCCTGTGTTTAGTCCCTTGTCAGCTACAACTATTGTGCGCATTATGCCATATTCCTTTTTCAAAGCACCCACCTGTGGAATTAACGTCTCACAATCATTGGTATTTCCTGGGAAAAGTGAGTATTTAATAGGTATTCCTAAAGAGTCGGTAAATAGCCCCATTTGGATAATAGGGTCCGGCCTGTGTTCTTTTGACTCTCCCTTTTTTCTCACCGAATCTTGCTCATCTATTTCAAAGTAGTAATTAGTCACGTCATAATAGACAAGTTCAGAGCTACGGTTGTATTGATCTTTGATTTTCTTGTGGATATGGATCTGAACCTTATCTTTTAAGGTATTAATTTTACTTAGTGAGCGATATAAATCATCCAGCGAAAAATCCATCTTTTCAAAGTATTTGTCTTTTTCTTCATAAGCCTTTTTCTTTGAACCTGGGTTTAGTATTCGGGAGAATATAAGTAGCTTCATAATTTCATTTACGCTATATTCAGCCTTAAATGACCTTGAATTATTGGAGAAAAATGAATCCAGAGAAAGTTCGTGGTAGATCAAACTAAGAGCACTGTAACCGAGGTTCTTTCTGATCCCTAAGCACTCACTTAAAAGTGCATTCTTATCAAGGGAAATACTGAACTTAGAATTCTCAGCCCTAATCTCGTCATTCATCAAAGCTACGACTTCTTTAAAATGTGAAATCGGATCTTCAAATTCCTCCATAAGATCCTCAACGTAGCCTAGAGACTTTATGGTTTTGGTTCTGGACTGTTTACACTCTCGGTCCCAATAAGAAGAGACGATTGATAAATAATCACGCCCCATACTTTTACCCTTTTTTAAATGCAGCATAATACTCTCATTACACGACACTAGAATTATGCATTCTCCGCCAGCATATCCATCACACACTTGACAAAAAAATAATACCCCTGCCAGGATATTTAAAGGCTATTCAAAAAATGAGCTGCCAAAGTCGGGAAAGTCACTACTATTCGACACCGCGGCAATTCATATAACATTTGACGACCGAGAATTTCTCGTTCATCTATACTTGAAAATTAAATTGGCTAGCAATTAACATGATTACCTTAATGTTAAAATATGGGTGGCACAACGGATAAAACATGAATTAGCTTTTGTATGCTCGGGTATCGTCGTAACAATACCACGTTGTTGAAGATACAACGAGTGGACCTTATAGGACAGCTTTCAAACCCATCCGTTAGTTCCGCCATCAAAAACGGTATTGGCTAAATCTCCTTAAGTTATAGATTTCCAGGATTAGAAATTGAAACTTTCGGAAGAT
>JAJYFT010000108.1 GCA_021790815.1 Actinomycetes bacterium | reverse complement strand
CAGTTAATGAGTCTCATGCACGAGCTAAAATTATCGACCTTGGGTCGTATCTTTCTCAGAACGGATCTTATTCACGTGTCATAGACGGTATCCCAATTCGAACCGATGATGGTGTCCACTATACAACGCAGGGTGCAATATTTGCTTCAAGTTACGTACTGCCAAAAATAGCTCTTGTTGCACTGGCAGGTAAATACACTGCACCAGGAATTAACCCGCCAATAGATCCATCACCTCTTTCAGGTTCCTCAGGTTACACAACTTCTGCGACTTCCACCAGCACAACATTGTCTGGCAACCAAATTCAACTACCAACAATTAATAATGAGATGGCAAACTCTAACTCTCAAGATCAAGCTTTACTAACTGCAAACTATGCATTTGCCCAACATAAGTTACAAATTCAATATTCAAACAAGCAAGATTTATTGATATCTTCGCATCTTGCTAATGCATTATTTACTCGAAGGATACCTGATTTATCATACGTCAAGAAGTTAGACAATAGTTCCAATGGCAATGCAAACAACACAAAGGTAGAACTCAAATCATCAATAAATGCGGGTGAAAATCAAAATAGTACTTTTATCATAATTATTTTCATCGCGTCCTATATTGAAGCCGCAATTAGAGTGAAACCAAAAATACGTCGACTAGCAAAATTTAGATTTAAAACTCTCCTTGAAAACCGTCATCTCTTATAAAAATTCAAGGCTCCATTCTCGGTCGTCACAAGTCAGTGTCTGTTTTGGACACACGGTGGGCACTTGACTCAATTATCTTTGGGGTTTTGGTGTCCTTTAACAGAGGATCAATTTCATTGAATTTTTTTGCAGTTGCTAAAACTCTTCTCTCGTATACATTTATAGAAGTGTTAAATTCACTGACTGCTGTGTCAAGCGAATTTCCAAGTTTTGCGAGATGTCCACTTAAAGAACCTAAACGCTCATACATCTCTTTGCCAAGCTCACCTATTTGTGCCGCTTTATTACTCAATTCTTCGTTTCGCCAAGAATAGGCTACTGCCTTTAATAGAGCAATCAAAGTAGTTGGCGTTGCTATAAGTACCTTTGCTTGTGCTGCACTATCTATTAAGTCAGGTTTTATTGATAAAGCAACCGAAAAAATAGCCTCATTTGGAAGAAATAAAACAACAAAATCTGGAGTTGCATCAAAAAACTCATAGTACTCTTTACTCGACAAATGATAAACATGCTGACTGAGATGCTTAACATGTTCGGCTAAGTATGAATTTACACGTTCTGGATCATCACTTTCTTGCGCTAAAAGATAAGATGACATGGGACATTTTGAATCAACCACTACAATTCCCCCTCCTGGAAGCCTTACGACCAAATCAGGTCTAATTTTCGAATCGTCGTGAGATGTTGCAAGTTGTACATCAAAATCGCAGTGTTCTACCATTCCAGCAAGTTCAACAACCCTTCTTAAATGAATTTCACCCCATTGCCCTCGCACATTAGGATTTGACAGCGCTGTTCTCAGCTTCGATGTCTCCACTCTCAACGCTTCACCATTGCCAAATAGAGCGTTTAACTGACCCTTTAGTTCACTGTCAAGAGCAATTCTTTTGGATTCGAGCTGTTGAATTCCTCGGTAGAGCATCTCCAAAGAAATATTTACAGGTTTTAACTGATCTTCGATGGTTTTACCACTAGGTTTATGCGACAAAAACACATATACCCCAAAACCACCACCAATGATCCCCAACACCAAACCAACCATAAAAATGACACTTAACATATGAAATATACTCTCTTCAAAACTAAAGTTAGCACTTTACAGCACCATTTTTCACGTTATTAATAGTATTAAATTTTGATGTAAACTTAGCAAGATGGTACTAGAGTGCAACTTATATTAGTAACATTTTAAGCTACAAAATATGCACCGCTCGCTAAGGTAAAGACACAATAGCTTATCAAAACTTACCGGACATCCTTCATAGCTTCTAGCAACAAATAAATCGTCCGATAAGAAATTAGAAGCTCACTTGTTAAAGCACCAAAAAATATTAGAAGAACTGCTTCTCAACTTAGGTGATCAGTCATGCAATAATTCACAATAGAGTCAGTTTGTTGGTTCATTTTACTAGAATACAAGTATGAACCTAACCGATAATATTTTTGAAGACACTAATGTGATCGTTACGAAACTTGTCGTCGGACCATTTAACAACAACGTTTACTTCATACGGTGCAAAGCAAGTGGAAAATCAGTTTTAATAGACGCAGCTGACGAGCATGAAAAACTAACTCAGTTGTGTCGTGAATTAAATGTAACAATGGTTTTAGAGACTCACGGTCATTTTGACCACATACAAGCGGTTCCACAAATTAGAGAATTAGGAGTGCCTGTATACATAACAAATGATGATTCACATTATCTACCTTCATACGATCTCTTAATTGATGACGACGTTGATTTGAAATGTGGAGAATTATTGTTGCACACAATACATACACCAGGACACACAAAAGGTTCAGTATGTTTTGCGCTAAAAGGTACTCCCCTTTTATTTAGCGGAGATACTCTTTTCCCAGGCGGGCCAGGCGCAACCCACTTTGAAGATGGCGATTTTCCTACAATAATAGATTCGATTGAAAATAGAATTTTCAATGCTTATTCACCAACAACTACTATTCTCCCAGGACATGGCAGTGCAACTACATTATCTCTTGAACTTCCTCATCTCAGTGAGTGGGTTGAGAGAGGTTGGTAGTTCAAATCGTTATATCAAAAATGAGATCTATGCCGACTTATAGAGATAGCATTTGTTCCAATCTATTCGTAAGATATATTGTAAGTCTCTCCACTCGCCCCCACCGCTAAGCAGTAATTATCACTAGCGCAAGACACACTTACTAGAGCATCTCTACTGTCGATCAACTGTGGTGATCTCATTTCACCTTGTACGTAGAACAAACCATTACCGCCCGAATCAACACTTACGCAAAATAAAGAAGTCGAACATGAAACACTCATAATTGCTCCCGAAGGATCTACATCAACAAATTCAGAGAACTTTCCTTTATTTGTGACTGAATATCCTCCTGCATTATCGACAGCTATACAAAAACGCGAAGAAGTGCAACTAATTGAATTAATCACATTATCTGGAAAACCACCTTGGTCAATCCACACAGGTTTCGACCAGCCGTTATCACTATAACTATAGATCTCTCCAACATTATCTGATGCCTCACAAAAGTTATTCTCTGTACAGCTAAGACCTACTACCGTAGCAGAGCTTGCACCAACAATGTATCCTCCACCATCAAAACTACTCTTAGATCCAATGACTTCTCCTTTAGACCATCTAGAACCATTAAATACGTGGGTAATTGTATCAGGGCCAGATAACACACAAAAAACCTTTGACGAACAACTGAGAGCTTTAATGGAGCTAATGCCAGACGAAGACCCATTATCATTCACTAAAACTTGGGAGCTAAATTTACTACCATTCCACTCAACCACGTATCCAGTATTTGAACCAATGAGGCAAAAAGAAACAGAAACACAACTTACGACATTTAAGGAACTGCCAACAGCACTTGAAAGGCTTGTTTCAGCTACCCATTGCCCATCTTTAGCAAAGTATACTTTGTCGTTAACGCCTACACCTAAACAGAAGTTCTTTGAAATACACGAAATATCTCTAATGGGTTTTAGCCCAAAGTCACCAGTAAAGCCAGATGAGGCGTTACTTACTTTATAAGTTATATTACTTTTACCATTTACAACAGTACTTTTACTACAACATGCGATCAGTGTACTCAGCAGTGCAAGACATATGCAAACAGCGCATTTTTTAAGGGTAATGTTTCCGTTAGTATAACCTTTCAACAACACTAATGCATCTAGCTTCTAGTTGCTTTAACCCATCCAACAACAGGAGACAGCTGGCTCGTCACCGTCGTAATACTTTGAGAGGTACTATTAACTGGTCCAATTGGTGATGAGAGCTGGTCGTAACAGTTGACTCTCATTCTATGGGCCAAAGTCTGTTGGATCGTACTTGCAGACGCTGGAAAGTAATTCGTAACGTCAGTTTGAATTTCCTTCTGCAAGTTCATGCTTGACGAACTTGAATATGGTGCAGCATTCTGGTTCAAAAACGGCCAGGGTACTGGACACAGAACTTGACCTTGCGGTGGTGCGGTGACATAACTTGGACCAAAAGAAACTGTAAATGTTGTGCAGCCGGTGCTACTATCTGTCGAGTGTGCCACGCTAACACCAGGCCTAACGTCAAATTCGTAAGAAATCTGCGTACTTGATCCAGAAGTGTTAGGAGGGCAAACAGTAAACGGCGAAGGAGCAACAGTACTTGGAGCTACCAACATCGGAACCTCGATAGGAGTAGTGGTCTTATTAGTTGCAACGCCGTAAACAGTATTTATCAAATAATTTGGAATTAGAGGGACTGTACCTGTACTAGTTAAAGCAGCTGGGTTGTTTACCTGTGCCGAAAGAGAAGAATTCGCATTGTAAAGCTCAGAAGGTAAATAAGGATTATAGAACGTATGTACAACAGCTGAATTTCCTGAATCGTGACCATATGCCAAGAAAGTTAGTTCGTGAAGTTCACTATGATAATCTGGATGACCACAGTCCAACACCCAGTCACCTTGTGCTGCAATTGCATCTCCAGTAGTTGGCTCAAATCCAGGTAATATTGAAGCTTCCGCTTGTGTAGCGTACTGAGTCCAGTCCATTGTAGATGGAATAGATGTAGTGAGTGGATCCGAAGGTGAATGAGGAAATTCTCCCATCTGAATCTCTATGTGCACTTTTCCTTCTGGTTTTCCGGTCGAAGCAAGTTGACCTAATTTTTGTAAGTTATTTGGTAGGGATATATCCATCGAGAAGTCTCCACCAAAAGAGTGGTCGAATGGAAGATCCACATTCCCACCGCTTCCATCAAGGACAGTGCCTGAGTCTTCCATCTGCTTTGGCATCCCGTTAGCAAGTGGTTCAATCGGACCATAGTGTTTTGTGACCTTTGCTTGAATTGGGCCCGTGTATTGGATTTCAGCAATAAAACCATATTTATTACTTCCACATACCTTTAAAGCGTTAGCAGTTGGCAGCGCTCCATCGAATGCTAGTTCATTTCCGCTGCTAAAAGCAACAGCAGGCAGGGAAGGTTTAGACGTCGTTGGGGAAGATGATGAATTAGAACTACATGCAACAAGAGAAAATGAAAATAACCCTCCAATAATTAAAAATAGTACCTTTTTAGGCAAAATATCCCAACCTTTCTACAGCTTCCTGAATTAACTACTAAATATTATCTGCTAACAAAGAAGATTACAAGTACTACTAAACATTTTATTTAAAGTTCAACTATATTAAATTGTTTAAACAGTTTAACCAGAGAATCTACCATCGTTAAATCTTGAGTAAATCTTGTACCTTGCTTTCCAAGGATACCTTCTATTGTCTTCATTTGTAAAACCAGCAACTAACCTAATTGAGTGTGAGGATGACGAGGAGTTCGCACAATTTCAATAGAATCCGGAAGTCCTATAATATTGCAATCATTTCCTTCGATTTCAATGCTCACTTTCCCGCCTGCAAGAGGGACTCTATCAACTTTTAGCCATTTAATTGAAGGAGGAAGAGACGGTGCAATCCATACCTTATTGTGCGGAACCCATGGGTCGAGTCTTAACATAGTACGCAGAAAGGATATGGGGGTTGCAGATGCCCAAGCTTGAGGCGAGCAAGAAGTTGGATATTTTACTAGAGCTGAAAACGTCTCCCTTGAAATTCCACTATAAAGTTCAGGAAGTCTTCCAGTCTCAGATCTTGCGGCATCTAAGACTGCCTCAATTACTCTATGTGATTCCTCAACAAAGTTATACCTCATAAGCCCATGAGCGATGATTGCGTTGTCATGTGGCCACACTGACCCACAGTGATAACTAACGGGATTATATCCACCATTGTTTTTCGAAAGAGTACGTATACCCCATCCTGAAAACATATCAGAATCCATTAGCTTGTCTACTACCAACTTTGCCTTAGAATCCTCAATAATTCCGCTCCATAGACAGTGTCCAATGTTTGAAGTGTATGAATCAATTAATTTTTTATTTTTGTCAAGACCGATAGCAAAATAGTTCTTATCTTTCATCCAAAATCGTTCATTAAAACTAGCTTTTAATTCGCTGGCCTTATCGATGTATTTTTTTGCAATTTTATCGTCTCCGGCCTCAGTGGCAAAGTGTGCCCTTGCAAGATAAGCGCCATATACATATCCTTGAACCTCAGCTAGTGCAATTGGGGATTCACCTATTGACCCATCAAAGAACCGTACACCATCAAAGGAGTCCTTCCAACCTTGATTGATTAGTCCTCGATCTGTTGCACGTTGATACTCGACAAATCCATCACCGTCTTTATCCCCATACTGCTCTATCCAATCTAAAGCTCTGTCACACGCAGGCAAAAGTTCGTCTACAATTTCATTTGCTAACCCCCAACGCCTCAATTCTCCAAGTAAAACCACAAATAATGGGGTCGCGTCGATGGAGCCATAGTATACATTTCCTCCACCTAAAGAAAGTGAAGCAGCTTCTCCAAATCTCATCTCATGTAAAATGCGCCCAGGCTCTTCGTCTTGCTTTAAATTAACTTCGGAACCTTGAAACCTTGCAAGTGTTTTTAGCACTCCTAAAGCTAAATCAGGGTCAGCAATAAGTGACATGTAACTAGTGAGAATCGAATCTCTTCCAAAGACAGTCATAAACCACGGAGCGCCAGCCGCAATAACTTGCCTGTCGGGATAGTCAGGATCAAAAATTCGGAGAGATCCTAAGTCTTCAGTCGAACGAGAAACAATTTCATCTAAAGATTCATGATCAGAGCTTACAATTGGAACGCTCTCTCTCCATTTATTCATTCTTTCACTTGGAGTACCTTTTTCAACGGGTACGCCACACGGATATCGTGGAGAAATATCTTTTCCATCAATATTTGGCGACACAGAGATACACACACTCCATTTACTTTTGGAAGCAATAACGACTTCAAAACTTAGTAATCCGTTGACAACTTTCGCTTTTTGAGAAGTTGCAATTTTGACACCTCTCTTTAAAGAGGATTTTTGATTCATATAGAACAGTTCATTAGTGTCGACTTTTGTTAATATAT
>JAJYFT010000020.1 GCA_021790815.1 Actinomycetes bacterium | reverse complement strand
CGGCTAAAATAAATAAAGGAGAATATAATATGAAGTTCTTAATATCAAAAGTGGGAAACAGGAAAGTAGTTATAGTAGCTGCTTTAACTTTAGTGTTAATTAGTTTGATAACTTTGTCCCTAATATTAACTAGTTCAACAGGCCCAACAAAACTACTAAGTTCAACTGGTTCTACTACCTCCACCACGCTTGATCCAACTACCACATCAGGTGTTACTACAACATCTACTACGACCTCTACGACGCTAGCTCCAACTACTACGACAACACTAAGGAGTACTACAACAACTGCTCCACCAGCACCGCCTACTTGGCAACAAATTCAGCCAGTGTCAAGTATTTTTTCAGCGTTAAAGTCTACGACAACTTTCAATGCAATTAACAGCATTTCTTGTCCGACTACAACTACTTGTTTTGCTGACTTCGATAACATATTATATGTCAGTCATGATACTGGAGTAACGTGGTCAGAAGTAAGTAGCCTGCTTCTTGCACCCAATACGTATATTTATGGAATTACTTGTTTAGATAATATTCACTGTTTCGCAACTGAACACAACGCGTTGTATCAACAATTATTGGTTTATTCCTCAAATGGGGGACTAACTTGGAATACGAGTAAGGTTCCATTTACATATAGTTCACAAGAAGCAGATGTTTACATCACACAATGTGTTCAAGGTAGTGCTACATGTATTGCAGAAGTATCAGAAAATACGATAATGGGGGAATTGGTATTGTATTCAACTAACTATGGTCAGTCATTTAGTTATTCGTCTCTTCCGTCTGCAATTAGTAGTACTGGAAATAGTTTTACTACCACCGGTATTAATTCCATCTTTTGTCAGTCTGCAAGTTTCTGTATTGTCACTACACAAACTCAGAATGGTTCACCCGGTTCCACTGATAATGCATCATTGCTTGAATCTTATAATGGCGGTGAAACCTGGAGTATTGTCCTGATTGGTAGTCCTCCGGTTGTTTCGTGGAGAACAGCAAGTTTAGGATCACCGATTTGTGTTAGCAGCCTAGACTGTTATGTATCTGGATTTTATGGTTTAATACGTTCTATGATTCCAGAGACTCCTCTTGATTTTTCTAATGCAGGTTCAGTATTGCTAACTACAATTAATGGAGGAAATACATGGAATACAAGTATTTCTAATCCGCCTGCCACAGTTCCGTTTGTCCCATTGCAAACTTACTGCTTTGGAGCACAATGTTATGGACTTAATCAATACAACCCAACCAGTGGAATATATCAGTTTAATTTGACAACTGATCACTGGGTTAACTTTGCACCATTTCCAGTACAAGCGAATACCCTAATGTCGTGTGCGTCAGCTTCAGATTGTTTAGTTTATGAAGGTAATGGAGCCAATATAATTGCTAATTACTTAGTACGGTAGTTGTAGTTCACTACGTCAACTCTTTATACCATTTTAGGGACAGGGAGCTGTACCTTAAATCTTGTTAACGGAGGTTCTGGTAATCCAGTTGCTGAAGGCAGTAGTGTACTAAGGAAACCGTTAGTAGGGGTGCATTATCCTAGTAGTTCGTGGCAGTAAAGGCTGGACATATTATACTAGTTCAAGATCAAATTTATTCCATTTAAATATAACAGGCGCATCGTTCAATTCATCTATACCTTTTGCAATTCGTATTTTTAGGTCTTCAATTGAATCTACTCGAATGTGTTTAAGAAATGTTCGTGAACATTTTGAAAACATACTCTCAATCAGATTCAGCCATGATCCATGCACTGGAGTATGCACGTATTCAAAACGTCCAGGTCGAGTTGATAGGAATGCCATCGTTTCTTGTGATATGCGAGCTGAATGATTGTCTAGGATGATGCGTATCGTCGCTTCATCTGGATAATATGCGTCGATTTCGGATCAATCGCAAAACATGGTTCCAAAAGTCTTATAGCTGAACTCTAAATTTAAATGGTGCTATCGGCCATATAAAATAAACATGAGACGACGTTTATCGTAAGGGCCATGGGATCAACCTCTTTGCTCAAATTATGTGTCGCCGCTCGTTGCCGTCAAGGCCAATTACTGAGCTGGATGCGAACCTTCTCGACCTTGACTGCTTCCTCGTCGGCGTCACGAAGAGCATTCAGAGGCTGATCTTATTTACACCAACAGGTTTGTTGCAGTGCTCAATTAAGGTGTTGTTTTTCAGTTTTCTAAGTTATTTGGTTAGAACCATATATTGCGTATGATCCATTATCAAGCATTTAATTGTGGGTCTTCCGGTATGAATGTGGGTGAATACATGAAAACAATCAGGACTTTCCTCATATAGGGCAAGAGTTTTGGTTTCACTTGGCGCGGCTTGTAATTTGTACTCGTTTTATCTAAGTGTTATTTAGCCTGTGAGATGGCGTGCTTTGGTAGCAAATTAAGCAGTGCGCACCGATAAGCGTCTAGGTTCTATGTTTAGATCTCATTGAACCAAAGGAGAGCAATCGTATGCGCACTACAACTATATTTAAGCGCCTTTTAGACCTTAGTGGAGTAACAGTCTCTGAAGTGGAGTTTCTCGGTGACAGGGTAGTTGTAAAAGTGAAGCTACGTAAGTCCAAGTTAACTTGCTCTTTATGTAGTTTTACTACCAAGGCCCGCTATGACACCCGTCCAGTCACATCAAGTTGGCGTCACCTGGATTTAGGTCGGTGGAGACTTGAGGTACAAGCTGATCTACGACGGATTGAATGCCCTGTCCATGGGACTCGTATTGAGAGTGTACCCTTTGCCAGGGCGGGTGCACATTTTACGAGAGACTTTGAAGATTTAGTTGGTTGGCTCGCAACCACTATGGATAAAACGGCCCTTTGTAGACTGGTACGTATTGACTGGGACAGCGTTGGTCGAATCATCGAAAGAGTCATGGCAACAGGATTAGATCCAAAGCGCTTAGATAACCTTTTTGTGGCTGGCGTAGATGAGGTATCTTGGCGTAAGGGCCACTCTTATCTAACTTTGGTTTCAGATCACGACAAGAACAAGTTCATCTGGGGCAAAGAAGGAAAAGATGCTGCTACGCTGGACTCATTCTTTGACGAATTAGGCGAGGAGCGCTCAGCTGAGATTACTGCAATGTCTATGGATATGGGACCAGCCTATGAAAAATCAGCCAAGGGCGAGCACCACGCTATTAATGCAGTTATCTGCTATGACCCATTCCATGTTGTCCAATTAGCCACCACTGCACTTGACAAAATAAGAAGAGAAATCTGGCAAGAGATGAACTGGTCCGTGTTTTGTGGAGGCTCATTTATCTGAGAGGATAGGACGATGAGTTCAAAAAAATATACTAAAGAAACAAAAGAGGATGCCATCCGGATGTATAAAGAGCACAGGAGTGAATATTTATCCAACTGGAAGGCTATGGTCTCTATTGCATTAAAACTTGGAATGACGCCTGAAACGTTACGAGTATGGGTAAAACAAGATGAGATAAATTCAGGTAAGAGACAGGGAGTTACGACCTTTGAGCTTGAAGAGACAAAGAAGTTAAAAAAAGAGAATGCCGAGCTAAAGAGAGCAAATGAAATATTAAAGGCAGCCTCGATTTTTTTCGCGACCGAGCTCAACGGTCATTAGAAGACAAAGTGCGTTTTATTGATGAAAATAAGGAGCTATTTGGTGTTGAGCCAATCTGCATTGTCATGCAGTTTGCACCCAGTAGCTTTTACCTTTTTAAGTGCAAAACAGTTTCAAAACGTAAAACTATAGATGATGACCTAAAAGAAACCATCTTGCGCATACACCAGGAGAATTACTCAGTTTACGGATCAAGGAAGATGGTAATTGCTTTAAACAAAGAAGGGATATCAATCTCGAGGTGCAAAGTAATACGATTAATGCACTTACTTGGGATTCAAGGCAGATCAAGATCAAAACGATGCGTTCCAAAGACAACTAATAGGGATTTATCTCAACAAATACCAAAAGATCTCATAAACAGGGATTTTAGTGCAACACGCCCTAATGAGAAGTGGTTCAGCGATATCACCTACGTTAAAACACTCATTGGATGGGTATATGTTGCATTCGTTGTTGACTGCTATTCAAGAATGATAATCGGATGGAAAGCTGCTTATTCAATGACCACTAAGATTGTAATAGATGCACTTGAGGCAGCAATACGTTTAAGACTCAACGATGGAAAACTCCTATGCAACCTTATCCACCATAGCGACAGGGGATCTCAATACTTATCATTTGAATACCGACACCTTTTAGAGCAATACTCGATAAAAATATCGAGTGGTTCAAAGGGAGATAGCTATGATAACGCACTAATTGAGAGTTTGAACGGATTATATAAAACTGAATTAATAAGAAATAATGAATTCACTGGTCTAAGTCAGCTTCAATGGGAAACTCTAAACTGGGTAGACTGGTATAACAATCGTCGCATCCATTCGAGCATTAACGACATGTCACCAGACGAATTTGAACAGCAATACTATAGGATGCTATAGTCAAATATATAGAAGAAAAACAGTCTCTATAAAACTCGGACCTATTCAGAGATGCGTCAGCTAAAAGATCAAGATACAGCCAGAAAATTCAAGGGAGCTAGATGGGCATTACTGAAGAACCCAGGTGACTTAAATGACGATCAAACTATGACTCTTCGTAAATTAAAACGCAAAGGAGGCGATCTGTGGCGGGCCTACAAACTAAAGGAGGCTTTACGAGAAGTATTTGCTGGTGACTTAAGTGACGAAGAGGTGGGTGAATTACTCGATAGATTCTGTTCAATGGCCCAGCGTTCCCGCCTAAAACCATTTGTGAAAGTTGCCCAAACTATTAGAAAGAGACGAGATGGCATCTTGGCTGCAATTCGACTAGGAATAAACAATGCATCCCATGAAGGCCTTAACCGTCGAGTACGCTTAATCATCAATCGTGCCTATGGTTTCCACTCAGCAAATGCGGCACTTGGTTTAATCATGCTTACTCTTGGACCAATAGAACATGTACTCCCGCATGAACATCACAGGAGCTCAGATCCCTGAAATTGACCCACATTTATGCCTGGAGTCCCTTAATTGTTTTCACTTTCTATTTTGTTATTGAAATAATTCTCTCCACGTAGGTTGTCGTGGTTTAGTTGGGTATTGTTAGGCGACTCTCTTAATGATTATGGCACGTATGATTTTCGTCAGTTACATTGAGGATGTAATTTATTTTCTTTGTGATTAATTAGAATATTGTGTTCTTGCTATTTCTAACGTCGGACCTGCACGCGTTTTTTTTGTACTCTCTAATGTTCTGGGCAAGAGTAACGTAGGATTTAGTCCAGTTTTCGATGCTTTTGAAGGAAGCTGCCGAGTCCTATTCGAACTGGGTTTAGACTACCTGTAAATATTTCAAGGTGCTTCTTTTGATTGATATGTACATTTATTGTAACCACCTATTCGCATTGGTAACTTTTACGCTAAACCAACCGTTGATTATCATTACGATGAAGAGAAAACCAATGTTATACTGGCGTACTTAGGAGCTTTCATTCTGAAAGACCTATTATTTTGATAAGGTGAAGTAATGAGCGATGGAGATGTCTCACCGGTTCTAAAGGACACTGATGACATGAGCGATAAAGCTTGTGACCAAGAGATGGATAAAGTTAATAGCTCCGTTTCCCAAAAAGATGAGATAGTTAATGAAAGCAATGTGTTTCACGATGATAGGTTAGCTGAGAAAGAAAGTGTGGGCGAGCAGAGTACAGATGAGCTAGCTGACACTAGCAGTGGGACTAGAGATCCAGTTGAAAATGAACTATCTCAAGTTCAAATGGAAGTCTTTGATGTCTTTGTAAGACTTCCTGATGTTTATCCAAATGTTGTCTTGCGAGAAATTGACCCACCGCACAGAGAACTACGATTTTCGGTGGGTAGTGGTGAAGGTGTCGCCTTGTCCTTTGCCCTAAGGCGAATTAAAACCCCAAGGCCAATGACGCATGACCTTATTGCTTCTATTCTCAAGGCGTTTGAAATTACCGTTGAAATGGTTAGAATCACTTTGAACGATGATGGAAATTACAGGGCAGAGATTGTTTGTTCTGGTCCAAATGGACATCATTTTATCGATGCAAGACCATCAGATGCGCTTGCTATTTCTCTTCGAAGTGATTTAGTAGTACCAATTTTGGTTGCAATTTCACTCTTTAAGTAAGTCTTCAAGTTTTCTTTCTTCTGACTCAGATGATATTCGCATTAATAGAGCCAATAAAACATAGTTAGCTACTAAAGACGAACCTCCATAAGAAACCCATGGAAGCGTTACTCCAGTTAAAGGAAGAATTCTTTCTATCCCCGCAAGAATGAAAAAAGATTGAAAGCCTATTAGAATCGTCAGTCCTGCAGCTACCAACTTTGCAAAGTCAGATTTTGCTGCAACTGCGATTCTAAACCCAGATCCTATTATGATCAAAAATGCAACAATAATTGCGGCACTTCCAAATAATCCCAACTCTTCTCCAAAAGCCACAAAAATGTAGTCTGACTGTGGAACAGGAACGTACAGCCCAGTTAATCCTTGGCCTAATCCGACACCACCGAGTCCGCCCGCCGCTAATGAAATAATACCCTGAATAGGCTGGAATCCCCCACCTGAAGAGTATTTCCACGGATCAAGCCATACAACTATTCTGTCATTTACCTGCACCAAAAGATGAGATCCCATCCATGTTCCTAGAGCGAAAACTGCAATACCTAATAAGACATACGCAAATCTTCCAGTCGCAATCCAGAGCATTGAGATGAAAAGCACAAAGAGCAACAATGCAAATCCAACGTCGTGTTCAATAGCCATTGCCATTAGAGACACAATTGCCGCTAAAAGTATTGGTCCAAACGATCGAGGATCGGCGAAGAGCCTATTTCCAATTCTAAGGGTACCAATTGAAAGTAGCTCTTTTTTCTCAACGAAGTATGAGGCAAAAAATATTACGAGTAGAAGTTTTGCAATTTCAATAGGTTGAAATGTTACATTTCCAATGTGAATCCACAATCTAGCTCCACCAATATTCTCTCCAACGTGAGGTATAAGTGGCAGCGCAAGCAAAATTGCAGCAATAATTGCAATAATGTAGCGATATCGGTCAAGATCTCTGGTTCGCTTTACTACTTTGAGTGTCAAAATATATACGCCGACTCCTAGAGCAGTCCAGGCTGCTTGCCATGGAGCCGACTTGTGAACCGAGTAGACATCTAAGCGTGAAATCATGACGTAACCGAGTCCGTTTAAAAGAACGACTGTTGGGAGTAGTACACTGTCGGCTTCTGGAGCCAGAACCCGGGTAGCTAGGTGGGCTAATAAGCCTAATATAAGCACGAAGCCCAGGAAAAATTGTAAATTTGATGGAATCTTGCTCGTCAAAGATAGTGAAACTATGAGATAAGCACATATTGTTAACCCTGACGCAAGTAGAATCATGCCAAACTCTGACCTTCGCCTCCAGTGGCGTCTTTTAGGTTGAGAAATATTGATACTTGGGGAACCAACTGAAATAGAAGACATAATCCTATTAATGACGATACATCATCTGGCGTGACATATGGAGACATATTGGCTAAATTGGTAGTAGATGAAGACGGATGAATCTATGTTTATTAACCGTGAACTCTCCTGGCTAAGCTTTGGTGAGAGGTTACTTGAGCTCGCTCAAAATAAACAAACCCCACTTTTGGAAAGAGTCAAGTTTCTAGCAATTTTTTCTACCGGACTCGACGAATTCTTTCAAGTTAGAGTTGCGGGACTAAAAGACCAGTTGGCAGCCGGTTTAAGGGTCAGGTCAACAGACGGGAAAAGCCCAACAGAGCAACTTCAACTAATCAAAGATGAAGTAACGAACCTCTTAGATCTTGAAGAGATAATTTTTATTGACCAAATAGTTCCAGAGCTAAAAACTAAAGGCGTAATTTTGTCGGATTGGTCTAGTCTGGACGATGAAGACCGGTCCTACCTCGTAGACGTATTTGATTCATCTATTTTCCCAGTATTAACACCACTTGCAGTCGACCCAGGGCATCCCTTCCCGTACATTTCAAATCTTTCGCTCAATCTGGCAGTCTTAATAGGAGACCCTGCTTCAAATGTACAAAGATTTGCCCGCGTTAAAATTCCTCAAATTTTAGACAGATTTGTAGTTATGCCTGATGGTGAACGCTTTGTCCCGGTTGAACAAGTTATCGCATCTCATTTAGGTGTTCTATTTCCTAATATGTCAGTTCTAGGTCATTACACCTTTAGGGTTACGCGCAATGCTGATTTAACGCTTGAAGAAGATGAGGCTGATGATTTATTAGAGGCAGTTGAGATGGAACTTAGACGTCGAAGATTTGGTCGGGCGGTTCGCCTTGAAATTCAGCGTGGAATATCTTCTGACGTGTCGCTTCTTCTCGAAAGAGAGTTAGAACTTGAACCTGAAGACGTTTATTTTTCAGATGCACCACTAGACCTTGGTGGGTTGTGGTCAGTATACAACTTAGATAGACCTGATCTTCATTTGCCACAATTTAAGAGTGTACCTTCTCCGAGATTACTCCCAAGTGACAACAATAGTGTAGACATTTTTGCCTCAATAAGAGAAAATGACATTATGGTGCACCATCCGTATGAATCCTTTACTACGTCAGTAGAGGCTTTTATCGAACAAGCAGCAACCGATCCAAACGTCTTGGCTATAAAACAGACTCTTTATAGAACATCTGGCGACAGCCCTATAGTAAAAGCATTAATTTCGGCAGCAGAGCTTGGGAAACAAGTTGCCGTGCTAGTTGAGCTCAAAGCGAGATTTGACGAACAGGCCAATATAGAATGGGCGCGCGCATTGGAACGGGCAGGAGTTCACGTTGTCTATGGATTAGTAGGTCTGAAGACTCACTGTAAATGTGCATTGGTAGTGCGACAGGAGTACGATGGAATTCGTCGATACTGTCACATCGGAACTGGAAATTACAACTCGAAGACTGCAAGACAGTATGAAGATTTAGGTATTTTAACTTGTGATGAAGATATTGGTGCAGACTTATCAGATCTATTTAATTTTTTGACAGGGTATAGCAAACAGTCAACTTTTAGAAAGTTAATACTTGCTCCAAGTAGCCTAAGACGTTATATTGTGGAAAATATCCAGCGTGAAGCAGCGCTTGGTGCACTGGGTAAAATCATATTCAAGGTCAACGGACTTACAGATCCGACTGTTATAGAAGCACTTTATAGGGCAAGTCAGGCAGGAGTCTCAATTGACTTGATAGTTAGGAGCGTTTGTTCATTAAGACCGGGGGTACCAGGTTTGAGTGAAAATATTACTGTAAGATCAATCGTTGGTAGGTTTCTAGAGCATTCACGAATCTTCAAGTTTGGTGGTCTGCCAGGACATAGGGCACAATATCTAATTGGTTCAGCTGACTTGATGGAGAGAAACCTGGATAGGAGAGTTGAAGCAGTAGTTCCAGTAGACGACGATGAAATTCAAGGAAGGCTTGATGAAATATTGGAATTGGATCTTCATGATGATAGAAATAGTTGGGTAATGTTTGAAGACGGAACTTTTACGAAAGTTAAAGAATCAGTAGGACTTGACAATCAAAGCCGACTTTATGAGTTGTCTAAAGATAGGTCTGATTTAGCAAGGCATCATTAAATAATTTAAATTGATTCAATTGTTATATAAGTAAATGGTGAATTTAGGAACGGAAATGAAGATTTTCACATTCCTACGATTCCAATCGTGGGGGAAGGCCACATTTTAGGAGTATTGCTGAAAAGTGCCTACACAATTTCGAGCATTCGTGAAAGGGCTTTTGCTGCATTTTCTGAGGTTTCCTGATCTATTGAAATGACATTGTGTACGTTGCCCAGACAAAGTTCTTCAAGGATCCAAGCTAAATGTTTTAAATCAATTCGAAACATCGTTGAACACGGGCAAACAAGCGGATCTAAAGAGATAATACGTTTATTTGGATTGGAAGTACTTAATCTGTTAACTAAATGTATCTCTGTCCCAATAGCAATGTCAGTGTCATCATTTAGGCCAGATACAGTCTTAATTATAAAATCAGTCGAACCAACAAAGTCAGCAAGTTCTACAGTTTCATGGCTACACTCTGGATGAACGATAACAACGCCACCTGGATGATTCGCACGAAAGGATTGAATGTGCTCAGGTGTGAATCGCTGATGGACTGAACAGTGACCTTTCCACAGGATGAAAGTTGCTCTTTCTATGTCTATTTCGTGATTTGAACCTAAAGGCTTGTTTGGGTCCCACACGACAATGTCAGATTCGTTAAATCCAAGTTGGAAAGCTGTGTTTCGTCCTAAGTGTTGATCAGGGAAGAATAAAATTTGCTTTCCTTTGCTAAGAGCCCATGTAACTACCGCTTTTGCATTTGATGATGTGCACACAGAGCCACCATGAGCGCCTACAAATGCTTTAAGTGCAGCTGAGGAGTTCATGTAGGTGATAGGAATTAAAGATTCAATGTCGATAATTTCACCGAGCTCGTCGTAAGCTTGTTCAACTGAGTCAAGATCAGCCATGTCAGCCATTGAACATCCCGCATTTAGATCAGGAAGAATTACACTTTGATCTTCCCTTGTTAGAATGTCAGCTGCTTCAGCCATGAAGTAAACTCCACAAAACACGATGTACTTAGCTTGTTTTTGCTCTGATGCCTTTCTAGAAAGACCTAAAGAGTCACCTGCTGCATCAGCAAAGCGCATTATGTCATCACGCTGGTAATGGTGTCCTAAAATAAATACCGTGTTAGCTAGCTTGCTTTTAGCTGACTCAATTGCCTTAATGAGGTCGTTGTCAGATGCATCCAAGTATTTTTTTGGTAATTGTTTTTGAAAACGGAACATTTTACTAAGATTCCTTTATGTGCTATTTCACCGGTTTCAAGTCGGCAGGTCTCCTGGTAGAACCTGCGGGTATGTCGACACCGGTTATGTGCCTTTTTTACCAGGTTGGCTTACCAATAGTTTAATCAAATGTTAGACAGGCCGCAACACATTCCAGAAAATCCAGGTTCTTACAGATTTCTGAATTCAAAAGACGAAGTTATTTATGTTGGAAAGGCTCTGAATCTAAAGAATCGAGTGAGCCAGTACTTCCAGAATCAGAGCAGCCTTTCGGATCGCATTCGACAAATGGTGAGTGAAGCTACGCGAGTTGAGTGGATCATAGTGCCAACTGAACTTGACTCACTTCTGCTTGAACACTCATTTATCCAGGAGTTCCAGCCAAAGTACAACGTAATGCTACGCGATGACAAAACATATCCCTACATTGCTGTTACAGTAAAGGAGAATTGGCCGAGAGTATTTATGACCCGATCAACAAAATCTAAACAAACAAAGTATTTTGGGCCATATGTTAAGGTCACTCAAGCTCGTGAGAGTATCGAACTCATAGAAAAGGTCATACCCCTTAGGAGTTGCAATGACAAAAAGTTCAATTTTCATTCAAAAGAAGGCAAACCTTGTTTGCTTTTTCACATTAAGAGATGTGTAGGACCCTGTATAGGTGCTATAACTCAAGACGAATATAAGTGCTTAGTTGACGACATGTTGAAAGTGTTAGGAGGCAACATTGAACCGATTGAAGAAGCAACGAAAAAGCAGATGGAGTCTTTTGCAAATGATTTAGACTTTGAAAGAGCTGCTTTTTGGCGAGATCGCCTACTTAACTTAAGTTTAGTGAAGGAACAGCAAGTTGTGGTGGGATCAAAGCAAGATGAGATTGACATTCTGGGACTTTTTAAATCAAATTTACAAATCGGAGTTCACGTTTTGCGGGTAAGAAGTGGGCGAATAGTTGGGAGTAGCTCGCTTAGCTTAGATGGCGGGGACGATCTCAGTGATGAAGAGATATCATCTCAGCTAATAGAACTTATCTATGAAATAAAACCAAAATCAGTTCCCGCCAAAGAAATACTTGTTAACGCGGTTCCAAAAGATATAGAAGTGATAAATGAATGGCTCATTAGAGAGAAAGGATCAAATGTTACTATTAAGGTCCCTAAGAGAGGTCACAAACATAAACTTTTAGAGACCGCGAATGAAAATGCTAAGTCAGACATTGAACGTCAGAGCATTTTTAGGTCAAAAGATGTGCAGGCCAGAACAAAACAGCTTCAGGACTTAATGGATGGATTGAATATCTCATCCTCGCTGTACAGAATCGAGTGTTATGACTGTTCTCATCTCCAGGGAACAAACTATGTTGGTTCAATGATTGTTTTCAATGACGGTTTACCTGCAAAAAACGAATACAGAAGGTTCAAAGTTTCATTACCTAAAAATGACGATTTTGGAGCAATTGCCGAAGTTTTAGAGAGAAGGTTAAGGCGACTTGTTAAACCTTCACTGCTTTCAGAGGTTCCATTAACGGAAAATGAAGATGGAGCATTAAAAAGCAAGAGAAGTTTTGAAAGAGTACCTGATTTAATTGTCATAGATGGAGGCAAGGGACAACTTAGCAGCGTAGGTTCTGTATTAAAGAAGCTCCAGCTTGACATTCCAGTTGTTTCATTAGCTAAAAAGCTTGAAGAAGTATTTGTGCCTAACAAATCTATACCAATAGTGTTTCCTCCAGGAAGTGATGCCTTATTTTTATTGGAAAGAGTTAGAGATGAAGCTCATAGATTTGCAATAACGTTTCATAGAGAGAGAAGAAACAAAGAAATGGTTCAATCAGTTCTAGATGGCATCTTTGGATTGAGTGAAGTTAAAAGAAAGAAACTTTTAAAAGAATTTGGAAGCGTAAACAGTTTGCGCGCAATGTCGTTTGAACAGATAAATGCTATTGATTGGCTGAGCGATAAAATTAAATTAGATCTTTATGAAAAGCTACATTCTTAAGAGAGATGATGCTATGTTATAGCTTATGAGCGAGATTGTCATTCTTACCGGCATGTCTGGAGCGGGCCGTTCAACCGCGGCTGATGTCTTTGACGACTTGGGCTGGTTTGTGATTGACAATCTTCCAACAAGTCTAATTCCCACGGTTGTTGACTTGGCAGAGCACTCTGAACGCAACCACGACCGAATTGTTCTGGTTGTTGGACGTGAAGCAAATTCGAGAACAGACGATCTTCTAGCAGCCATTGACTCAATAAAATCAAAATCGGGTCGAGTACAGGTGTTATTTTTAGAAGCTTCGGATGAAGTCTTGATAAGAAGATTTGAAGGAACGCGTCGACGTCATCCTATCGAGTCAACAAATATTGCAGATGCAATTAAAAAAGAGAGAGTAACACTTTCTTCAATAAGGGCAATGGCAGATATGATTTTAGAAACAGGCTCGTTAAATGTTCATGAACTTAAGACAAGAATTTTGGACCATTTCGCCAATTCTGGCGAAAGCGCATTTGATGCTCAGGTCGTATCATTTGGGTTTTCGTATGGGGTGCCGACAGATGTGGATATGATGTTTGACGTTAGGTTTTTAGCTAACCCATATTGGGACGTTACTTTAAGGGAATTTTCAGGAATAGATAAAAACATCAAAGATTATGTTTTAGGTTTTGAAGAAGCTAAGCAGTTTTTAACTACTGTAAGCAATCTCCTAGATGTTGTACTGCCCGGCTTCACGAGAGAAGGGAAAAGCTATCTTTCAATTGGCATAGGGTGTACTGGAGGAAGGCACCGTTCGGTAGTAATTGCTGAAGAAATTGCCAATATCTTAAAAGAAAAAGGTCTCAAGCCTTCCGTTCGGCACCGTGACATTGAAGCCTAGAATCTTCCTAAAAAGTTTGGCAAATCTTTATTCAACTAACCGAAGTAGATAGCACTAGCAATATATCTAGCAATATATCTATCTATAATCTCCACCGTTATTTTTTGACCCTCTAATTTAAAGGCTTTAACTATAACGCACAGATCCAAAGTCGCGTGAGTACAGAGTGCTTGAGAGTACTTATTGACGGACCAATACTCACAACAATATTTCATCTAAAAGATGGTCTACAAAAGAGGTAAGACATCAATGGGCGATCTTTGACCCACGACTAAAGTCATTGGCTAGCGGCTCGTGTGTGGTCATCAGCCGGATACAATCATGCTGAAGAATCAAATGTGTTATCAAACGGTTATCTTAGAACTTGCCTCAGAACTGGCTTAGATCCTGATAGTAAAGGTGATTCAGAGGAAAAAGGTGAATTACAGCGAAGATTACGTGTTACTGATACAAGTATCGTAAATTGTAATGACAGCTAACCTAACTTCATCGGTTAGTGTTAATCAAATAGGTTACAGTACAAACTTTAATAAAATTGTTTACTGCACCCATTATGAGGGTAAAATAGCAAAGTTGGCTAAGAAATGTCAATATTTTTGGATAAAAGGGAGAAATCAATGACTATACGGGTGGCTATAAATGGATTCGGAAGGATTGGTAGGTCATTTATAAGAGCATCGTTAGCGAATGATGCGAACTATGAAATTGTTGCTGTCAATGATTTAGTTGAGTCTTCGACCAACGCTCATCTACTTAAATTTGACTCCACGCAAGGAAAGTTAAAGGGCACTGTTGAAGTTGATGGAGATGATCTAGTATTAAATGGCAAGAAAATAAAGATATTAAGTGAGCGTGACCCAAAAGATTTGCCATGGAATGAAATGGGAATCGATGTAGTAGTAGAATCAACCGGAAGATTTGCAAGTAGGGATCAGGCCGCAGCTCATTTAGACGCAGGGGCAAAGTATGTAGTTGTTTCAGCGCCTTGCGATAAAGCCGATATCACCGTCGTAATGGGTGTGAATGATAGTTCCTTTGATCCACATAGTCATAAAGTTCTTTCAAATGCTAGTTGTACTACTAACTGCTTTGTTCCAATGATTAAAGTTCTAGACGATAATTTTGAAGTTAAGACTGCTTTGATGACGACCGTCCACGCAATGACAAATGATCAAAATCTACTTGACCTTGCTCATAAGGATCTGCGACGAGCAAGAGCGGCCAGTATTAATATTGTTCCAGCTTCTACAGGGGCAGCCAGAGCAACTGGATTGGTTCTTTCGTCAATGGTAGGGAAACTTGACGGAACTGCACTTAGGGTGCCAGTTCCAGTTGGATCGATCACAGATGTTACTGCAGTAGTCGAGAGATCGGTTAAGAAAGATGAAGTTTGTCAAGCCTTTAAGGATGCAAGTGAGTCAAAAGAGTTGAATGGCATTTTAAGGTACTCAGATGAACCGATTGTCTCATCGGACATCGTTGGGGATCCAGCCTCTTGTATATTTGATTCACCTCTTACTTTGGCTCAACCAATATCAGATAAAGAAACCTTAGTAAAGATATTCGGGTGGTATGACAACGAGTGGGGATATTCTAGTCGTTTAGTTGATCTCGTCATTCTAATTGGCGAAAAGATTAGCTAAATGTCAAAGCCTGAAAGTCTTCCAACCCTTGAGGACCTTGGTGATTTAAAAGGTAAGAAAGTGTTGGTAAGATCTGATCTGAATGTACCAATTACAGTGAAGACTTTTGATGGGGAAGAAGTCTGTGAAATAGGTGATGATTTTCGGTTGCGCCAATCTTTGGCAACGCTTTACTTCTTGACCGAGAATGGTGCTGAAGTGACAGTAATGAGTCATTTGGGTCGGCCTAAAGGCGCGTATGTTCCAAAATGTTCTATAGATCCAATAAGAAAATGGCTGCAAAAGTTTATTCCGGAAATAAACGTCATGGAGAATCTCAGATTTGATCCAAGAGAAGAAAAAAACTCGGAGGATTTTGTGCTTGAGCTGATTAAAGGCCAAGATTACTTTGTTAATGATGCTTTTGGAGTATCACATCGTGAACATGCCTCAGTAGTTGGTCCACCTAAGTATTTGAAAAGTGCAGCCGGAAGATTGTTGAAGACCGAAGTAGACACTTTATTAAGGATGCTTCATGATCCGTCGTCACCATTTGTAGTTATTGTTGGAGGGGCTAAGATATCTGAAAAATTAGGAGTATTAAAAGCGCTTTCAAAAGTTGCTGACGTAATTCTCGTTGGCGGTGGTATGGCTTACACGTTTTTGGCGGCTTGTGGTCATGGTATTGGTGACTCATTGTTTGAAAAGGATAGGGTGGAAGACTGTAAAGAGTTGCTGGAGTCAAATGCGAAAGTCATGATTCCGACTGACGTAATTGCAATGTCGAAGGAAGGGGAGATATGTCGTGAAGAAAAGGGTGGTCAAGTGATTGCCGTCGACTTTGAAGTTGGTAATGATATTCCTGTAGGTTTTAAAGGTTTAGATATAGGTCTAAAGACTACTGAAACTTATGACGAAGTAATTGCGGGTGCAAGTTTAGTATTTTGGAACGGACCTATGGGAGTATTTGAAGATCCAAGGTTCAGGTTTGGGACGAAGCAAATAGCCTTAAGCGTTGCAAACTGTAAAGGGTACACAGTTGTCGGAGGCGGTGACAGTGCAAAAGCGTTAGCAGACTTAGATATGGAAGGTGCTGCTGATTATGTATCAACAGGAGGCGGTGCTTCGCTAGAACTTTTGGAGTTCGGTGACCTTCCTGGGTTAAAGGCATTAAGGAAATGGTCTAAGTAATGGAACCTGTATCAGCGAATGTAAGAAAGCGTCTTATATGTGGGAATTGGAAAATGAACCATACACATTTTGAGGCCGTCAAGACAATCCAAGATATGATGGCATCTTTGAGCGATGAAGAGTTGATGAGAGTTGACGTTGTAGTACATCCTCCCTTCACTGACCTAAGAAGTGTTCAAACAGTACTCGAAACTGAAAGATTTGGCGTCTTTTTGGGTGCTCAGCACTGTTACTTTGAAGAAAAGGGTGCTTTTACAGGCGAGATTTCCCCAATGATGCTATCAAAATTAAGCGTTTCTTACGTAATCGTCGGACACTCAGAACGTCGCCAACTTTTTGGACAAAGTGATGAGATTGTTCGAAAAACTCTGCTTTCAGTAGCAGGGTCAGGGATGACACCAATACTCTGCGTTGGTGAAACGCTTTTAGATCGTGAATCTTCACAACAAAATGATATTGTATGTTCGCAGGTCGAAAAGGCATTTAATAAAGTAAGCAGTTCAATTGTTTCAAAGATGGCAATTGCCTATGAGCCAATATGGGCAATTGGAACCGGAAAAACAGCTACGAAAGAAGATGCATCTGAAATGGCTCTCGTGATTCGAGATAAAGTCGAGCAAATCCAAGGTCGTGAAGTTGCAGATTCTCTACGGATCCTTTATGGGGGATCAGTAAACGAAGATAACTGCCTATCTTTTTTAAGAGATGTTAATATTGACGGACTTTTAGTAGGGGGAGCCAGTCTTGATGGGAAAAAGTTCTCTGCGATTGTAAAAAAGGCACAGAAGTAAACTTATCTGCTTAAAAGACTGGTAGTATTGACTGCTGTGAATGGAGTAAAATTTGCTTACTGATGCAATGGTATTGATTAATGTTCTTGCCTCTATAGGTCTGATTGTCTTAGTTCTTTTGCACTCTGGAAAAGGTGGAGGACTTTCTGACATGTTAGGTGGATCATTGGGTTCTGTCGCATCTGGATCAACGGCTGTTGAGAAGAATTTGGACCGAATTACGATAGTTTGTCTCACCCTGTTTGCATTTACTACAATAATAATCGCTCTTCGGTGGTCGTGAATAAAACAAGTATTGGATTAATACTTATTGCTATTGTAGTATTTGTTGCTTCTTGTTCTACTACCAATTCTCCACAACCTGTGAACGTTGTAAAGGATGCAAAAGTAGCTATAGCAGTACCGTCACTTCCACAAAACTTCAATCCAAATGTTTCTCAAGGCTATGGAAATTTAGATCAATCTATTATGAATCTAGTGTTTCCTCAAGTATTTTCAATTGGTGGTGATTCCCAGCCACATTTAGATACTGCTGTCGTTAGCCAAGCTGAAGTTGTGGGTGTAGATCCTCAAATTGTTATTTATCATCTAAACCCAACTGCTAAATGGTCTGACGGCGTTCCAGTAACCCCATTTGACTTTACTTATAACTGGGAGGCACATTCAGGAATCGGACTTGATGTTAACGATCAACCTTTTCAATCTGCCCCTGAACCGGGATGGGCAGATATCGCTTCAGTTGTTGGCTCAATAGCAGATGATACAGTAACAGTTACGTTTTCTAAACCGTATGCAGACTGGGAGTCTCTTTTTTCTAATCTAGTGCCAAGTCATATAGCGATGAAGTACGGATGGAACAATGGGTTTAGAACGTTTAGTCCAAATATCGAGGTTTCTGCAGGCCCTTTTGAAATGTCGAAGATGGTTGCAAATAGTGAAATTATTTTGAAGGAAAACCCATACTATGCAGGTCAAAAACCTGCCGTGGCAGAGATTATCTTTAAGGTTATTCCTCCTCAAGATGACTACAGTGCACTTACGTCAAATGAGGTTAATCTGGTTTATGGAATGTCGAGTTGGCAGACAGAACAACAACTTTCTGAAAACAAAAGGTTTTCCACATCACTTGTTTCTTCTTATAATGCAATTGAGTTAGTCATAAACGCAAATTTGCCGGGCCTAGCAAATCTTAATTTACGTAAGTTCTTAATTTCATTAGTAGACGCTCAACAAGTCACAAATGATACGGTTGGTTTGGAAATTCCACAACAGGGAAGATTAGGAAGTTTGGTTGCTCTTACTCAGTTTCCAGGTTATTCAAATGATGCTCCGCCATTTGCAACATACGACCAAAGACAAGTGACAGCGCTTATGGAGCAGGCTTCGCTTTTGCAGACATCATCCGGAGTTGTGGTTAATTCGTCCTTGGTTCCAGTCGGGTATAATTTACTGTTTGATTCAAATAATCCGAATGAGTTTCAAAGTGCGTCACTAATCCAATCTGAATTTCAAATGGCTGGTATTGCTTTAAACCTAACGCCAGTAAGCAATAGTTCCGATGAGGTCAATGCGCTTAATAGTAATAGTTTCGATCTTGCGCTAGTAAATGTTACTGAAAATCCATTTGTTTCTTACTCTTTAAGTTCTTTAGTTGATTCCACAAAAGATTTTCAGATTACACCTGGTTCTGGCTGGCCAATGTACAGGTCAATTTCGTTTGATCCCTCCCTTGGAACCGATGCAGAAGCGTCAAATTTGGCTCTGAAGGCGGAAGGTGAATTAGATACGTTAACTGGCCAAAAGTACTATCAACAAGTGGATGCCTTGCTTTGGCAAGATGCTATATCGGTACCACTTTTTGAGGAATCAATGTTTTTCGCTTATGATTCCACATTGACCAATGTTGATGCTGATGTAAGTATTTTTGGTCCTACTTGGGATGCGCAGAACTGGATCGTAACCCCAGTATCATCTTCCTCGACATCCACATCGCAATGATTATTACGCCTGCCCAACTTACTGCTGAAATGTAAATTGGTACTTTCGATGGTGAGTAGGTTATGGTAACTGACCAGTTTCCTTTTGGAATGAAGAGAGACATTATTAACCCCGAACTTCTGGGGGTTTCCGATATTGATTTATTTGCCGAAATTGATCGAAGAGTGGCTTTAAAACCTGCATAGTAGGCATTGCTGACTAAAACAGTCTGGTCTGAGGTTGAAGAAATATCAAAAGTAGTTGTTCCGTCTCGTTTAATACCAAATTTTGTTACGTTTAAATTATCTTCAACTGCACTAGTTGAAGTAACGGGAGAAAGAGAAGCATTTCTCTTAAATTCAAGGTATTGACCCACTTGTTTTGCGAAATGCCACGATATTGGCGTTAAGTTCGCTACTACTGGTCCACCAACCAGATACATATTTTTAAGGTTATCTGTAATAACGGTTCCCTGGAAGGATAACAATGAGTTTAAATAAGTTGGTGAAGAAGATTTTGATCTTACTGCATATATCCCAACTGCAGGTAAACTGCTTTGAATAGTAACCTTTAAGAATCTCCCGAATACTGATGTTTCTTCTTTTGGGATAACGTATGTGCGTTTAGTGGTTATTAAACCAATTTGGGGCATTGGACCATTATTGGATGGTTGTTTAAGTGGGACAAGAATTGAAGATATTTCGGTTGGAGGTCCAAGAAATATTCCATTAGACACGGACTCTGTGCCATTAAGTATGTATTGGGGTGCATTACTTCCTGAGCTGTCCATAAAACTTGATGATAATGCTTGCATGTGGTTGAATTCAGAAGGTGTTAGTAGTTGACTAAAGTAACTGGGCGCAGTATAGAAAGTAGAAATATCAAGAGAGTCTGAAACTCCATTTTGCAAGATGTTTAAATTCATCAACACGTTGCCGTGAACTCCTGTGACGTCAGCATACGGTTCAGGGAGCAAGGATCCATAGCTGTTAGCTGAAAGGTTATTGTCTAGAATATTTAGGTCAGGCCAACCAATCGATACGAGATTATCAATGTAGTCGAGATTTGGTGAATATATAATTGACCGTGAGTTTGGTTGATTGGTAGATTTGACGTTAAGAGCTTGAGAAGTAATATTATTAGGTCCAAAGACAGCCTTAGAATCGAAAGATCCAGATATCATGACGGTAAAGAACAAAAGGTCAATAAAAATAAGAATCAGTACTATTGGAACTAACTTTTCTACTATTTTTTTAAGATTAATAAAAAAGACCAAAAATGATGCAACTAGTAGCAGGTCAAAAAGTACGGCCCACCTTAATCTAGTGCCATTTACGGCGAGACTACTTGTGATTGAGAGATGTTCTATTACTTGGATTGGGAAAAGTAAATAAACAACTCCAAAAGTTTCTACTAGCAAGAGAAATATGACTATTGGCCTTAGTGAAATCTTTTTTGACGCGTTAAAAAGTTCATTTATAAAATATCCAGTCAGTATTGCGATGCCAAAGTCGAATTCAAAAAGGTTTCTTCCTTGTAGGCGTTGTTGTCCGTAGATAGGGATATGTCGCAGGAGACTACCAATTGGAGTCTCAGTACCAAAACTTAAAATGAGACCAAGAATTGTAATAATCAAAAACAGATTAATTTCTGGTTTTCTCTTTCTTGAAAACAGATAATAGATAAATGCACAAACCCCAATAATGCCTGTATAACCACCTATTTCGGGCAAATTGGTGGTTAAGAAACCAACGAAGCCTGGTGTGCCAAAACTGTGGTTTGCGCCAAAAATTCCGGGTAAAATTAGAAGGGGTGTCCAGGCGAGAGGAAGCGCATCTTCATTGAAGAATTGTTGCGTGATACTGGTGCGTTGGCTATTGTGAAGGTAGGAAAATCCTGGATAAAGCTGAGCTAGACCTAGTAGGATACAAACTATTACTGTCAAAAAAAGAGAGAGAACAACTTTTTTTCGCATTTCGCTTTTGACAGTGAAAAATGCCGTAGAGGTACTGTTTAGAGATGTGGGGCGAAATGAAAATATAACCACGATCAACAAAACTATGAAGATATCAGTAACACCTCTTGTTGAGCCCGTAAGGAGGATAAGTCCAAGCAACGACGACAAAATTAGGGAATATTTGATGAACTGACCCTTTGCGGTTAACTGATCGTAGGCGAACAAAATTAGAGGAAGGTAGGACAAAGATTGGATCATGTCAACGTGAGGGATTTGAAGAGACATCTGACCGAAGAATTCAAATGTTATGGCACCTATAAAACTTGAGAAAGTATTGCATCTTAGGTGTTTGAGAAGTGCAAATGTACCAATCCCAGCGATTGAGTACGGAAGTATTAAATTTAGTGTCCAGGCAGTTGTCGCTGGAAGAAAAGCAAATAAAAATGTGCCAGGATAGAGTGAACCAGCATTAAACCCCGCCAGCAATGGAGAACCTGTGGCATTATAAGGGTTCCAGAGTGGTAGGTGGCCAGATTTAATATCTAAACCAGAGAGCAGACGAAGCGGAAAGTTTTGAATGAGGTCGTCACCTGGCATTATTGGTGTCCCTTTTATTAGGTAAACTGTAAAAAATACCGTTGGAACGGCAATAAGAGTAAAAATTGCGTAAAAATTGGCTTTGTTTGAGTGCAACTTATCAATCATGAGTATAAATATGTCAGTAAGATCAACTTTATGGGTACAAACTTTCGTAGCTGACATTTCAAGTTTATACGAAACTGAGCTTAATTTTAAGCTAAAGTATTAAAGGTTACAAAGTTGACCCACGTATAGTCGGAGTGGCGGAATCGGCAGACGCGCCAGCTTGAGGGGCTGGTGCCCGCAAGGGCGTGGGGGTTCAAGTCCCCCCTCCGACACCAGAGACTATCTGGGAGCTGTGGTTTGCCATCAATTTTGCGAAAGCATGCACTCTTTTTCGAAGGTGAAATTATTTAAGAAAATAAACGATTAAGACTGAACTGTGTCAAAGTAAGTGTTTCTTCACCATAAAACCTCAAAAGTTTTATCTTTGAAAACCATGGATTAATACTGGGTTGGTCTTATGCTGCTGTTCAAGTATTCGTTATCTAGACAGGTAGGAACTTGAACGACTGGAATGTTCAGTCACAAACCTGGATTTTAATCAATGAGCCTCTTCGCGTTAAGCAGCAAATTCAAATCAACTAGTTCAAGTAAAGTGACGCAGTGGAGGTTAAGCGGCTTGGTGAAACAGGATATATCCAAATTTGGCACTATCCATCTCTATGTGTTTGTGTTCCCGTGTCAATGAGCACTACTCTTGAAAAAATGTTGTGGCTAAAACGAGCCTTCAACATCAACGATAACATCTGCATTGCCGAAACTATTAGCTATCACTATCGAGCCTGATGTGTCAACAGGTGCAATTACCATATTGGCAATGGTCTGTCCCGCTGACCAATTTATACTTGAGGTTGGTGGAACTGGCGCTGTTGTAGGAAATATTGTTAAGTAACTTGAAGCAGTAGTATTTGTTACCGTTATATTTAAGATAACTGCACTTACGCCAAAAGTTGATATTCCATCTTCTCCGTTGATCTTTAACGTTAAACTGCCATTCGGTGCGAGTGTTTGATTTGTAATCCGGGTGTCAAGGAGCCTAAATGGGATGCTTGAAATATATGAGGAACCTCCTGAAGAGTTTGTAAAGTATCCGCCTACATCAACAACCACATCAGTGCTGCCGAATGGGTTGTAAATTTGGACGGAATTGAGACTGCCTATCGAAACAATTACGTTATTTGCTATTGTCTCGTTGGCAGTAAAGTTTATATTTGATACGACAGGTTGATTGCTGCCTGTTGGCCAAATTGTCAAGTAACTCCATGATTTAGGATTTGTGACCGTAACATTTAGGACTACTGCTGTAACATGAGAGGTCGGAATGCCAGCCACTCCAGCAACTGTAATTGATTTGGAAGTGTTGGACCCAAATGTTGTCAAACTTGCGTTTTGTGACGGGATATTTTCTGTTGTGCAGAACGGTTGAGAAGGACTGCTGCCGCAACGGCTATCTGCGATTCTGGCTGGTGGAACAGGTATAAAGGCACCAAGAGAAGCTGGTGAATAGTAGCCTTCAATATCGACTATGACGTCGACATTACCCGAATAATTATAGATATCTATTGCACCGTCTAATCCGAGCTGTAGAGTCGTTTCATTGGCTACTGTTTCATCTGACACGAAGTTCAGTGTTGAGGCTAAAGGCATTGTTTGTCCATCTGGCCAAGCTGTTAGGTAGCTGTTGCCAGTTGCATTTGTTGCAGTGAGGTTAATGACAACAGAAGTGGCTTGTGCGGGTATTGAATCCAATCCGGATACTTGAACGGAAAGAGTAGTATTCGAACCGAGCGTGTGGGAATTGCATTGAGCCATCTGACCCGTTAAATTTGATGGATTATTTGGGCGTGTATCGCAAATTCTCTTCGGGATCAGAGGCGTAAAATTAGAGGTTTGTGATGAAATTAGGTGTTCTTGAAGGAACGATAACGTCGACGGGAACTCAGTTGATTCGTATGCGAATGCGTGTGCACATAATGAGTTGGAATCAAACTGCGATATTAAGCCATCGAAGTTGGCTTTGAAGTTTACCTCTTCTTGTTGATTTATCGGGACGATTTCACAAGTACCAAGGCCAGTAAAGTCAGTTGATCCGACGGCAAGTACAGCTGGCGCAACGTGTGGAGCGGGTGGGCTCACGTTCATAAGTTGCGCCGGAGATGCTTCTTCAAATTGAATCAGACATGAATTTGAGGTAGCGCTCCAAATTTGGCTCCATGGGTCGCTACAGCCAAGATATTGAGCCCAGCTTGAGGTTGAAAGGTTAAACCCAGATGAAGCTTGTTGATATTCACCAATAAGTTCAAACGTGTCAGCTGTTCCAGACCAACTAACAGCTGCTTGAACAGTAGAGCTATTTTGTAGAAGGTTGGCAGCGAATGCAGATGAAAGAGCGAGGTTACCTCCCGCTGATCCGCCCCAGATTCCGATTTCGGTTGGAAGAATGTTGTATTTAGAAGCGTTAGACCGTATCCATGAAACAGCATTCATTACGTCATACACATCGTTTGGGAATGTAGGTTGGGTTGATGTTGCAAGAGGATAATTTACAGAAAATGCCGCTAGTCCTGCCTGTGCTAGAGCTGTTGCCTCGGTTGATACGTCACATTTGTCACCGCTGACATGACCTCCTCCGTGAACTAATACAACTGCCGGTACAGTACTGGAAGTGTTTGTTGGAAGATAAGCATCTAAATAGACAGGGCTATTAAAATCTGTACCATAAACTAAGTTTGAGATGTAATTTACATTGGATCCAGTTGGAGGCGGACAGTTCGATGTGTTTGTGGGAACAGTTGGTCCACTGATAGGTGATGGTAGTGGTGTCGGAGCTGGATTACTTGGAGGTGAATTGAGCGTGTTTAAGAGCCAAGTTGTCGTGTTTGCAATCATTGTTCCTGATCCAGGTGGGTCAATACTGTCGTAGGCATAAGCTATCGCATGGGCACACACACTCGTCGTTTGAATAGTAGAACTCACACCATGAGTACTGTATGCAGTTGACATTTCAATTGTATTTTGTGGATTCACTACTTCGCAATGTCCGACACCTTGACCTGAATCGGTACTCGTTGCAAAAAGTGCTGGAGGATCACTTGAAGTTACATGTGTGATAGGCGATGCTGTGAGTAGTGTTTGAAAACACTTCTGGTCTGTCATGTTATTGCAACCCAAGTAGTCGTATGCGCCAGTCATGAGACCAGGTTGCGAAGAACTGTCTGCGTAATACTCGGTAATGAAATCGTAAACCCCAGACCATCCTGCGACTGCTTCTACAGCCGAAGAAGGGTTGTTGATTACAGCTTCATTTGCTGCATTCATTGCGATTGCCGCACCGGCAGATGTGCCCCAAAGAGCAATCTTTGAGGAATTAATATTGAAACTCTGGTTATTTTGTCGAATCCACGAAACCGCGGTCATGACGTC
>JAJYFT010000107.1 GCA_021790815.1 Actinomycetes bacterium | reverse complement strand
AGAAGCCCGACCAAGAATGTTGTTAAAATCGAAGGTCAAATAGTGGCAGCGGGTGCGCTGGCAGATCAGGGCAAACTAATTTCAGCACTAAAGTTAATCGACAGTGGGAATTATTCTGAAAAGAATCCGAGCGAGTACCTATTAAGAAAATGGTATGTTATTGCTGACCTTAAAGAACGTGCTGGTGACGTGCCTGGCGCACGAGCACTGTTTTCAACGATAGTAAAATTTGATCCAGAACTTGCTGACGTCGCCGAAAGAGCGTCGGCACTAAGTTAAGGACCTTAGAAATGCGTAATGCAAATTATTGATTACGTGTTATTTTATCCAATTTTAAAGCTTTTAGATATATGGAAATAAAATTTGTTAAGATCTTGAGAGGGAGTTTTGTATGAGTCGAACAGTTGCGCTTGCAAATCAGAAGGGTGGAGTAGCGAAGACTACTTCAACTTTGTCAATTGGAGTTGGTCTAGCTGAACTTGGACATAAAGTACTTCTTATTGACCTAGACCCCCAAGCTTCATTGACTTATTCAGTTGGATTAGATCCTGACAGGTTGGATCTATCACTTCACGATGTATTTGTCAGGCGTACTCCTATGGAGAAAGTTATTCAATCGGTGAGGCACCTTGATATTGTTCCTGCTACGATTGATCTTGCTGGATCTGAAGTTCACCTTTTGACGCGTACCGGACGTGAGCATGCGTTGAAAAGGGCATTAGCTTCAGTTAAAGATCAGTATGACTTTGTTCTGCTCGACCTGCCACCTTCCCTTGGAGTTTTAACTATAAATGGACTTACTGCTGCAGATGATCTCTTGATTCCGGTAGCGTGTGAAACTTTAAGCCAACGGGGAGTAGGTCAACTATTAGAAACCGTCGATGACGTCAGGGCATTTGCAAATCCAAGCCTCGCAGTAGTCGGTATTATCGTGACTCTGTTCGACGACAGAACTCGTCATGCGCGTGAGATATTAGAAGATTTACCTATTCGTTACGGAATTCCAATTTTGCAGCCTCCAGTTCGTAAGTCAATCAGGTTCGCTGAGGCTCCTTCGCTCGGCCAATCAGTGTTGGACCATTCTCCGACCTCAGCAGGCGCAGAAGCTTATAGACAGATTGCACGACAACTTTCTGAAAGAGCAGCACTGCTCGACCAAGAGTCTAGAAAAATAGAGGAAGGTTAATTTGAATTGACTAAGGCAAGAGACCCAAATGGGAAAAATGCTCTTTACTGGAAATCCGTTGGAGACGATGCACTGATTCCGAATAAGAAAAATGAAAGTTCTTCATTAAAGGATACTGGAAGAAGAGCTGTTTTTTCAGATACCTCAAAGAAGTTTGGACAGGAGGACTTGGGGTCTATCCAGCTTGAATGTTCTTCCTGTAAAGAAATTAGTTACGTTGAGTTGGGAGAATATTTAAGGCTTCACTTTCCATTATTTGTTTGGATCCCATTCAGGTCCCATTCACGATTACTAAAATGTCCAAGCTGCAAGAGAGTAACTTGGCTTAAGGCGAGAATAACTCTCTTGGCAAAAGAGCTTAATCAAGAAAATTAAGTGTTTTATCGACCATCCGTTTCCAAATGTCTCGGGAAACAGTGTTTGTTTGTGATGTTGGGTTTGGGTAAAAAACTGATTCTGCTTCAAACAACTTGTTAATGTCTTCAAAGTCTTTATAGATCCCTGATGCTAAACCTGATAATCGTGCGGCACCTAATGCTGTGGCTTCAAATGACTTAGGTCTTTTAACTGTGGACCCTGAAAGCGTTGCAACTTCACTTAAAAGGGTGTCCATAACAGAGGCACCACCGTCCACTCTGATATCAGTAGTTTTTGAGTTTGAACTTTCTTCAAATTTTTCAATTACATCAATCGTTTGATGAATCATTGAGTCAAGCACAGCCCGAGCAATGTGAGACCTGCCAACTCCTTTACTAATCCCAAAAATGGCTCCCCTTGCACCTTGGTTCCAGTATGGGCTTCCTAGGCCGTTAAAAGCCGGAACTAAGACAACACCTTGAGAAGTTTCTGCTTCAAGCGCAAGAGGCTCAAGCTCTTTTGATTCATTTATTATGCATAGTGAATCCCTTAGCCATTGAACTGTTGCCCCAGACGAGAAGATCGATCCCTCAAGAGCGTATGCAATGCCAGGAGATGCGTACCTTCCTAGGTCCCAGGCAATGGTAGTAAGTAGTCCGTCAACTGCAATTGGAATAGACGCGCCAACGTTAGAGAGAAGAAAACTTCCCGTTCCGTAAGTAATTTTTGTCATGTTTGGGTAGAAGCAACACTGACCAAATAGAGCAGACTGTTGGTCGCCTAAAATTGCATTAACTTCAACTCCTTTAAGAGAGTTCCAAATTGATAAGACTTCACCGTTTACAGTACCGAAGCTCCCGCAAGACGGCTTTATTTCAGGGAGTTTTTCCATAGGAACTTGAAAGATGTCACAAAGTGATTCTGACCAGCTTATTGAGTTGATATCCATGAGCAAAGTTCTTGAGGCGTTGGACGGCTCAGTGGCAAAAGTACCGTTGTCGAGTCCCCCTGTTAGATTCCAGAGAATCCAGGTATCCACAGTTCCAAATACTGCGTTGTTAAGATCAGATTCAGTTAAATTGTCAATTATCCACTTCATTTTGGTGGCACTAAAGTAAGGATCTAACACTAGACCAGTTTTTTCGCGGACAGTACTTTCTACTCCAGCATCTTTTAGGTTGGTACACATGGAAGTTGTCCTTCTGTCTTGCCAGACTAACGCTCTACTAAGTAATCTTCCTGTTTTAATATCCCATGTGATAACTGTTTCTCTTTGATTTGTAATACCGATTGAAAGAACCTTCCCGTCTATCTTTTCGCTTATTTCTTTAAGGCATTCAAGCAGTAGGTTCCAGATTTCAGCTCCGTCTTGTTCGACCTTTGCCGGATCTGGGAAATAGTTTGGTAGTGGTCTTTGAGCTATTGAAACGATTTGACCACTCTCAACATCTATAGAAAGCACCCGAACACTTGTCGTACCAGCATCAATTGAAAGTATGTAGTCCATAGACTATAAACCTATATGAAAGTTATTGTTAACTTAAAATATTTTTATTTTTTATAATAAATACTTGACCCTAGGATTAAGATATGATCTAATAGGTAGTGTATATAGTAGTTGTTTTTATACGACATACTATATATAGTATGTGCAGTGAACATTACCGATAACTTGTAGCAAGCGTTAGCTAGCAAAAATCAGCACATTTTGTGTTTGTGCTGAATGTTCAATTAAAACAAAAGAGAGTGAGCAAAAGATGGCAATTTTTTCCAATGACCTTTACCTCAAAGTAGATAGGTTTTTTACAATGAAAGATGTTGACCCGTACTCTATGGTTGAGTGGGAGTTAAGAGACTCTAGGATTACCAACTATAAAGATGGTAGCGTCGCATTTGAGCAGATTGGAGTCGAAGTTCCAAAAACCTGGAGTTTAAATGCTACAAATATTCTTGCTCAGAAGTATTTTCGCGGTAACTTGGGGGAGCCAGAGAGAGAATGGTCGTTAAAGCAAGTAGCAGATCGAATTGTGAACACTATTACAAGCTGGGGTATTGAAGGCGGCTATTTTGAGAATGATGATGAAGCTTCGGCTTTTAGTGATGAACTTAAGTATCTAATTATTACTCAACGTGCAGCATTCAATTCACCTGTTTGGTTCAATATCGGGGTGCCCGATGTTCCACAGCAAGCAAGCGCATGTTTTATCCTCTCTGTTAACGATTCAATGCGATCAATTTTAAATTGGTACACAGAGGAAGGAATTATATTTAAAGGTGGCTCAGGAGCAGGGGTGAATCTTTCAAAGATCAGGGGCTCAGATGAGTCACTCGCTGGCGGAGGCACAGCCTCAGGTCCAGTGAGTTTTATGCGAGGAGCAGATTCTTCAGCAGGCACGATAAAAAGTGGTGGGAAAACAAGACGGGCGGCAAAGATGGTTATTTTAGATGTAGACCACCCAGACATAGAAGAGTTTATTTGGTGTAAAGCACTTGAGGAACGTAAAGCTAGGGTATTGGCGGCAAATGGTTTTGATATGGATTTAGATGGTAAAGATGCTCATTCTGTGCAGTATCAGAATGCAAATAATTCAGTTAGGGTAACTGATGAATTTATGCAGGCAGTTGTAGATGATTTAGACTGGAGCCTTGCAGCCAGAACGGACGGACGTCCGGTCAAAACAGTTAAAGCAAAGGAGCTTTTTAAAGAGTTTGCTCAAGCAACCTGGGAGTGTGCTGATCCGGGCATGCAGTTTGATACCACTATTAACAAATGGCACACTGCGGCTAATACTGGGAGAATTAATGCATCAAATCCATGTAGTGAGTACATGCACTTAGATAACTCGGCATGCAACTTGGCGAGTATAAATCTTTTGAAGTACCTTTCAGATGAGGATGAATTTGATGTAAATGGTTTTAAGGCAAGCGTTAGAACAGTTTTTACTGCGCAAGAGATTTTGGTCGGTTTTGCTGACTATCCAACTGAGCCAATAGCAGAAAATTCTAGGAGATTTCGTCAGCTAGGAATAGGCTATGCAAACTTAGGAGCGCTATTAATGGCACAAGGACTAGCTTATGACTCGGATGCAGGACGTGCTCTAGCCGGCGCTATTACTGCCATACTTACTGGCTACTCTTATGCTACTTCAGCTCAGATTGCATCGCGCATGGGGCCATTTGCAGGTTATGAAGAGAATAAAGAACCAATGTTAAATGTGTTAAAAATGCATAAAGAAGCTGTATCTAAGATTGACTCTTCCTTAGTTCCAACCGAAATCCTAGACGCAGCAAGTGAGGCATGGGAAGAAGCAGTGGAACTTGGAGAGCGGTTTGGAGTTAGAAACTCACAGGCATCAGTTCTTGCGCCAACTGGAACAATTGGTCTTTTAATGGATTGTGACACAACAGGAATTGAGCCAGATCTAGGTCTTGTAAAAATGAAAAAGCTCGTTGGTGGTGGAAACATGTATATTGTTAATCAGACTGTTCCCAGAGCGCTTAAGAATTTAGGCTACGAGAAAGATCAAGTAGATGACATTATCACTTACATTGACAAAAATAAGTCAATTCTAGGTGCGCCACATTTGAAGAAGGAGCACCTACCAGTGTTTGCATGCTCGATGGGAGATAATACAATTCACTATCGAGGGCACGTCAAGATGATGGGAGCTGTGCAGCCATTCATCTCAGGAGCAATTTCAAAAACAGTGAACATGCCAGAAGATGCCACTGTTGAAGATATCGAAAACCTTCACATCGAAGCTTGGAAGTTAGGTATTAAAGCTATTGCAATTTATCGTGACAACTGCAAAGTTGGTCAACCGTTAGCGACTGCGAAAAAAGATAGTGAGATATCTTTCAATCCGATGCATGAAACCGAAGAACTTAACAAGAAAGTTGCTGACCTTGAAAAGAGACTTGAATTAGAAACGGTAATTGTTAAGAAGCCCGAAAGAAATAGACTCCCACGTCGGAGAAGATCGTCTACGTTCGCCTTTAGAGTTGCAGACTGCGAAGGTTATGTAACTGTCGGAGAGTACGACGATGGTAGGCCAGGAGAAGTTTTTATGAAAGTATCCAAACAAGGTTCGACGCTTGCAGGAATTATGGACGCTTTTGCAATTTCAGTTAGCCTTGGTTTGCAGCACGGTGTTCCACTTGAAACATTCGTGAAAAAATACACAAACATGCGGTTTGACCCAGCCGGGATTACAGATGATCCAGAGCTTAGAATTGCATCAAGTCTGGTGGACTATATATTCAGAAGATTAGCCGTTGATCACCTAAGTTATGAAACAAGAAAAGAGATTGGTATTCTAACTTCTCAAGAAAGACTGCAACCAAGTTTTCCTGGAATGGAAGATGACGATAACTTAAATCTTGGACACTTGCCACGCGCCGAGGCAACTGAAGCTAAGTATGATGAACCGTTATCAAAAACTGAAAACCGTGATGCACCCTACTGTTATTCGTGTGGCAACGCTATGCAACGAGCAGGTTCTTGTTACGTGTGTCCTGCGTGTGGGAGCACAAGCGGTTGTAGCTAACTCTTGGAGCTTTAAGTTAAAAGTAAACAGTTTAATGTTTTTGAGTGCAGAAGAATTTGGCGGAAATGGGTGATCTTATTTTTCAAAAAGAGAAGAATGGTTTATAATCTCAAATCATTTATTGTTACTTCAGCTTGAAAAACATATGTTAAGACTTCCATACTCCGTCTTTACTTAGCGCCAAAAATTTAAGTAGAACTGAAGCCGAAATGGGAAAGTGGTATGCCCTTTTTCAGGTAATCCGCTGCCCAAGTTTGATAAATATGTTTTTGTTAAATTGCATTGTTATAACTTAATCAATTAATCTGATTAGTAATTCTGATGAAAGGATGAATATGGCAATGACGGCAAATTGTTTAGAACTTATTGGCCCAAAAAACTTGGTGTCGAATGTGTACAAGATTCCGAAGCCGGGTTTTAATGAAGCTATATTAAAAATTGAAGCATGCGGGCTATGTGGAACTGATCATGAGCAATATAGCGGACTTCTTCCATCCTCTGCACCAACAATACCTGGTCATGAGATTATTGGTGTAATTGAGGAGATTGGTGAAGGAGGTAAAGAAAGGTTTAATGTAAATATAGGCGATAGAGTTGCTGTCGAGGTTTTTCAATCATGTCGCGAATGTCGTTCTTGTCTAGCTGGACACGTAAATAATTGTGAAGTCCACGGTATATTTGATATGTATGGATTCATATCTTCTTCAAAACCGCCATCTCTTTGGGGAGGATACTCAACTCATCTATTTCTGTCTGCTGATGCCTTGATCCACAAGGTTCCACCAGGATTAGACCCAGTTGTTGCTACAATTTTTAACCCACTAGGGGCAGGAATTAGGTGGGGGGTAAGTGTGCCAGAGACTAAAGCAGGGGATGTGGTTGCGATCCTAGGCCCCGGAATTAGAGGACTTTGCGCTCTTGCGGCCGTTAAAGATGTTGGGGCAAGTTTTGTAATGCTGACAGGATATGGCGAAGATGACGACGAGAGGTTGAAAGTTGGGAAAAGCTTTGGTGCAGATGTAACTGTAAATGTGGCTGAAAAAGAACCAGACCGCGTAATGAAAAGTGAAATTGGTACTCTAGCTGATGTGGTTATAAATGTAACAGCGAACGCACCAGATGCAATAGGTCAAGCCATTTCACTAGTACGTCAAGGAGGAACCATTGTGCTGGCTGGAACAACGGGAGTCGCGGATGTTAAAAACCTTTGGCCAGACAATATCATTTATAAAGAAATAACGATAAAAGGTGCATTAGGAGTGGACAGCAACTCTTATGCAAAGAGTCTGGAACTACTTG
>JAJYFT010000003.1 GCA_021790815.1 Actinomycetes bacterium | reverse complement strand
CTGGGGGCGATATCATTTGTATGACCATACTGTAATTTATTGGTGAAGGTATGAAGTAATTTATGGGAAAGTGCCAATCGGACTTGGTAATTATCTAACTAAGCAAAATCATGTCTTGTGATATGCATGGTTAAGTTGTCCTTTAAGAAGCTCCATAAGTCTAGGCGAAGTGAGGATTTAATCAACACTGAAAGTTTGTTACGATCACTATCTAGTATATTGCCTCAGAAATAGCTGTGATTGTCCATAAACTTTTATTTTGTGCCAACCATCCAGTCCCCTTTCAACCACTGATTGTCAACGAGAAAGTTAAGACAAGATATCCAAATAACGTGCTGCTTCATATAAGGAGGTAACTTGCGCAAAGGCATTGCTATTATATAGAAGGACAATGACTCGCAAATACCTCAATTGTCGCTCAATTAGCTATATCTCCAAGCACTGTAATTTTGTGGCGTGACAAGCTAACCAAAGTTGGATTAGCAAATTTTAGCCAAATAGATAAAGGCAGGGCAGGGGGGGGTAGGAAGCCGACAATTTCTAATTCAAGAGTTAAAGATATCATAAGGCTGACGCAGGAATCATCTCCAAAAGGTCAAACTCACCTTGTAGAGCTATACGTGAAAGTTGTGTTTGACTCATGTTTACTCTTGAAATTTTAGTTTCAAATGATTGTTAGTTGGGATCTCCTGTTCTATTGTTAATTTAGACATTAAAAAGAAAGGAAATCCCAAACTATGTCAATATAACTCCAGAATTTATTTCAAATGCAACTAAGGGAAAAGCAAACCGGTTTTTAGTTAAAGATACTATAACTGAACTTTTAAGAAATTACGCTAAAAATCTTATCTCAGTTGCTCTAGAAGCCGAAGTTAAAGCTGTTCTTGCTGAGTTAAACCAAAATGGAATTGAAACTATCAGGAACGGTTATTTACCTACTAGGGAAGTTACTACTGCAATTGGAAATGTTGAAGTCAAGGTTCCAAGAATTAGATCTAAAAAAAGCGGTGGAGTAGTTAATTTCACCTCTACCTAAATACTTAAGGCATTCTAAATCTGTCTCTGCCTGGGCGGCTTATGCTTATTTAAAAGGTATTTCAGAAAAAGATATAGCATCGGTATTAGAAGTAGTACTTGGCAAAGGAGCTAATAGGCTTAGTCCTAGTGTTTTAACTCAGATGAAAAAGTCTTGGGTTAAAGAGTTTGATGATTGGAATAATAGAGATCTATCAAAACATAATGTTTTATATACCTTAACGGAATCTACCAAGAAATCAGAGGAGGAAATCCTAAAGTCTGTGTACTTGTAGTGATTGGAGTAGATGAAACCGGCACTAAATATGTCATTGCTTTAGAAGATGGAATACGTGAATCAACCCAGTCATGGACAGAGTTATTACTTAGCTTAAAAGCCAGAGGTTTCTTAGAACCAAAACTCTGTGTAAGTGACGGTGCTATGCGGCTATGGGCTGCAATTAGCGAGATATTTCCTAACACTCTCCACACACCCACACCTCCACGTCAGCGCTGCTTTATGCATAAAACAGTCAATGACCATATGCCTAAAGTTATTCAACCAAAGGCTAAATTCGATGTGGCTAGAATTTAACTTAAATTACTCTCTAAAGTTTCCGAACTGAAGAGGAATATCAAAGTCTTCTTCTTTAAGCTTTTGAATTACTTCCTGTAAGTCGTCTCGCTTTTTGCCAGTTACCCTAATGAGATCATCATTGGTTGATGAAGAAACGTTTTTAATGTTTAAGCCTTTAATAAACGAATTTATAGCTTTGGCTTTAGTTTGATCGATTCCAGAAACTATCATGATCTTTTGTCGCATTCTTGATTTTGAACCTTCGACTGGCTTTTCCCTAACGAAACTTTTCAGGGAGATCCCACGTTTGATAAATTTCTCATCTAATAAGTCATTTAGTGCTCGCAGCCTATCAGTGCTTGATGTTTCCAACTCGATTGAGTCTTTTAGAATATTGATTTGAGTATCACTGTCTTTGAAGTCATACCTATTTCTTACTTCTCGCGTTGCTTGATCTACTGCATTTTTAACTTCTTGGTTCTCTACTGTTGAAGTGACGTCAAAAGTTGGCATAGAACTAGCATACCTCTAAATATTGGACTGAGAACATATGTGAAAATTGAAAGTTATTTTTAAATGTTTTATCCACTATTTTGGTCTAGAATATATCTTTGATGGGTCGGTTCCCGAGTGGCCAAAGGGAGCAGTCTGTAAAACTGTTGGTTACGCCTACGTAGGTTCGAATCCTACCCGGCCCACCGTTTTGTGGCAAGTAATATTGATTATTTCCATTATTTCAGTGCCCTCTGGATTAATCTACTTGGGTGGTGCAAAGTGTGTTGGGGTGAGAAGATATGAAGTGAAACCTTAATATATTTGAGGTTATATTTGATCTACACATGGAAATTTTGATTGTTAGTTGCTAGATTTAATTTATGAAACTTTTGAGTGCAATAATCGTTGTAAACTTTTTAAGTGCGCTCATTATGGATGGAAATAAACTCGCACAAAGTGTTTAGATGACTCAACTTAATTCTCCAATAGTTTCACCATTTGTTAAGTGTGTAAATAGGTTTTATCATGCATCTCTTATTGAGTCAAAGAGTGTGAACAGTCCTAATTATGAGGATGGGGCGGATTCAGTCTGGAGAATTATAGGGAAGCCAATGTGGCTAGGTTTTGCTTCAATGTGTTTGGTAGTGCTTGGCGCTATCCAGCCTGCATCCCCGTTCACACTTAAACTCCCAGGTGCGTGGTTTTTTGGCATTAGCAGTCAATCGCTATTGACAAATCCCATAACGTCGCCATCAATCGGACTTTTCATAGGTCTAGTAGGAGGGTATGTAGGCCTGATAATCTTTATACGAGCCTGGTGGTCACTCCATAAGAAAGTTACCTTAAAGCCTGGAATCCCAATTAAATACCTCGCTTATGTAGCGATCCTTTGGACACTTCCTCTGCTCATGTCACCACCACTGTTTAGTAGGGATTCGTATTCGTATGCGGCCCAAGGGGAGATGGCAAGTAGAGGTATTAGCCCTTATCACTATGGAGTAAGCATTTTAGGCGCAAATGCTAATGTCTATTTCAATCAAGTTGATAGACTCTGGCAAAATACTCCAGTTCCATATGGCCCTCTAGACCTATCTATCTCCTCTTTAATAATGGACATAAGCCATCATGTGGAGCTTATTTCAATTGTGCTTTTAAGGTTGGTAATGGGCCTAGCTGGGGTGGTATTGGCGGCTGCTTGTTTTCCGATAATTGCAAGGAAGTTACGAGTTGATCCTGCTCGTGCATTTGTATTTGGGATCTTGAATCCTATCACCCTAATACACCTTATTGGCGGCATTCACAATGATGGTCTTATGGTTGGGTTTTTGGTTGCTGGAGTCGCTATGGCATTTAGCAATAGGCCAGTAATTGGAATAGGTTTGTGTGCTATTGCTGCACTTATTAAAGCTCCAGCACTGCTTGGAGTAGCTTTTATTGGCTGGAATTGGCCTGGTGCCGGATCAAACTATGTCGAGAGATTTAAGTATTTGATTTACTCTGGGATAATTTCTATCGTAGTTATGTTCTTAGTCACCTGGCCAACAGGTTATGGTTGGGGATGGGTAAAAGTCTTAAATGCCCCAGACTCAGTTGAAAGTTGGTTGTCGCCAATAACAGTTTTAGCAGAAGGAGTTATTAGACTTATCGACGGAATAGGTTTAAATGTATCGTCGGATCTGATTATGGTGATATTTAGAGATACAGGTACAGCGCTATCACTTTTGATCGCGTTATTTCTTCTTTTAAACAGTCATAAGACAGAATGGATAAATAATCTGGGTATTTCTTTTGTCATAATAGTTATGCTGAGTCCAGTTGTGCAACCTTGGTATTTGTCCTGGGGTTTTATGATACTTTCGTTTACTTCTAAGGGTAAATTTAGGAAGTTTGCAATGGTGTTAGCGGTAATTTCAACGTTTTTTGGACTTCCTGGTGGCAAAACGTTTGTAAAACAACTTGTTATATCAAGTCCATTTTTATTGGTCCCATCGGCTCTAATTCTGTTAGTGGTTCTTTTTGCTCCAGTTATCCCGTGGTATTTCAGGGTCAACAGAGTGTTGAAGGACCAAACTGGTAATCAAGTATCTGTCGTTTCTTGATGTCAGTCTATCTTCGGTCATCCACGTTCACTGAGATCACCTCAGTGGTAGAGAGTTCTTTTAGCAGATACTACCGTATTTATATTGACGCTTTATTGCTGGAAAATAAAGTAAAAAAGTTTTTAGCAATTAATCTGAAATGGTTTTAAGGAACGATTTTTGGTTGATTATTTTCTATCCAGATGCAAGCATAAGCTGATATATTGACACATCTAGCCAACGACCAAACTTTCTACCGACTTCTTTTTCTATCCCGACGAGGTTAAATCCACAAGTCTCGTGGAGTCGACTTGACGCTAGATTTTGATTGCTTACTCTGGCAATGATGGTATGAAAACCGTGCAATTTTGCTTTTAGAATAATGTCCTCGAGCAAAGTAGTACCAATTTTAAGGTTCCTGAATTGTTTGGCGACATACACTGAGTTTTCAACAGTTGTAGAGTAACCAGGTCTGATTTTGTAAGGAGAAAGTGATGCAAATCCAGCAATTTTATCTTCAATGGTGGCAACCGTTATCGGGTAAGCTCCGCCATGTCCTCTCATTAAATCTAACTGTTCTTCTATAGTTCTTGGTCGTAGGTCAAATGTCGAAAAAGATTCCAAAACTTCTCTATTATAAATTTGTGCAATAGATTCAGCATCACTTATTTCTGAAAGGCGTATAACAACGTTCACACTTTAAGGCTATATGAGGTTATTATTGTAAATAAGCGAAATGGCATAAATCTTTAGCCCCCTTAGCTCAGTAGGCAGAGCACAGCCATGGTAAGGCTGGTGTCGTCGGTTCGATTCCGACAGGGGGCTCAGGAGGCGGCGTAGCTCAGTAGGTCAGAGCACACGGCTCATAATCGTGTGGTCGCGGGTTCGAGTCCCGCCGCCGCTACAGAAATTATTGTTTGCCTCTTTCGTTAGTAGTGAAAGAGGCAAATGAGTATGATATATGCAGCCTGTGGCTGTAGGTTGAGAATTTATTGGTAGACATGAAATTTAAAAAGAGTATTTGCTGAATTGCAGGCTTTGCAATTAAACAAATCAGCAGAATTGAAAAACGGAAATGGTACGTGCACTAAACTTAAAACCTTAGGATCGCATAACATTTTACGAGGTAAGTATGGCAAAAAATGAAAAGAGAGTTAAGATCACTTTAGCGTGTGAAGACTGCAAAAGAAGAAATTATATTACAACGAAGAATAAGCAAAATGACAGAGAAAGAATGGAAATTCAGAAATACTGTCGTTGGGACAAAAAGCATACTCTTCACAAAGAGACTAGATAGCTTTTGATACCACTACTAAAAATGCTGATAAGGGAGATTTTTGTTGAAGGAGATCTTCGTGGTGCAGGCATTCTATCTAGAGACAATTAGTGGTGGTTAACCCGGCTTTACAACGGTATGACAGCTTTGAAACAACTGAAGATTTTGATGAATCTCAGGTGATTGAAAGAGCTCAGCACGGTGATCACTTAGCTTTTGGATTGCTTGTGAGAGATACTTTCCAAAAAACTTATTCTCTAGCGTTTAGGATAACTCAGAATGCTGATGACGCTATGGACGTGGTGCAAGAGTCATATCTGCGTGCTTTTAAATCATTGTCCAAATTTAGGAAGGATTCCTCCTTTTCAACTTGGATGTTTCGCATAACAGTTAACTGTGCAGCTAGTTACATTAAAAAAGCTCGGAAGCATGATTGTGAGGAGCTTGGAGATTCTATGGAACTTCAAGACAGAAATATCTCAAACGATCCTGAGCATAGAGCCAGTTTTTCATATGAAGTTGAACGGTTAAGCGCGGCACTTTCTCGTTTGTCCCCAGATTATAGGTCTGTAATTGTTTTGAAGGACGTTTACGGACTAAGCCATGAAGCAATTTCCAAAGAGCTCAAAATCACTAAATCTTCAGCAAAGGTGAGACTTCATAGGGCTAGAGCTTGTTTAAAGGAAGAGTATTTTTCAAAGAGCAAGCCTTCAAAAAATGGAAAACTGAGATGAACTGTAGCCAAGTAGTCTCAAATTTGCCCAAAATTGCGGATGATGACGTGATAAAAGGTCGTGCATCTCGCCACCTATCGACTTGCATACGGTGTCAGGCAGAGTTGGCCCAGTATAGAGGGTTAATTCGGATGATGAAAAAGATCGAAGCCAACGATTTGCATCTCAACAACGAAAATTTAATTAGAACGCTAGAATTAATCGAAGAGACTGTTCATCGAGATCAGTTGAATGAAACAAAGAAGAATTTAGCGATTGGGTTTGCTGGAGTGGCTATTATTTTTCTATCGATAAGTGCTGCAGTAGTGTCAAAAGTACTACCTAAAATTATAAGAAAAACTGCAAATATTTAGCATTGTTTGCTTCAGTATGAAAATTTACTGATGGTACACGTAATTTTGCGTTACAATGGTTAGTAAGTAATGCCTATAAACTGTTTTGATAGCAATGCTTAGCAGATGGTATTCGATGTAACCCATCCAAGGGCAGTAGCTCAATTGGTAGAGCACCGGTCTCCAAAACCGACGGTTGGGGGTTCGAGTCCCTTCTGCCCTGCTTAAAAGATCGATATAGGTAATTTGCATAAGAGGAAAATATGAATCGAGAACAAAAAAGATTAATGCAAAGAGTAGGAGCTGTTGACAGCGAAGGTGAGCCGGTCGCTCCTCAAGCTAAAGCACCTAAAACTCTACAGAATCGCCCTGAGAGTGAAAAAAAGGGCAATATCTTTCAGCGTTTATCTATATTTTTAAGTGAAGTAAGAGCAGAACTTCGTAAAGTTGCCTGGCCAAACCGTGAAGAAGTGACAAACTATTCAACCGTTGTAATTTTGACACTAGTGCTGATCGGTGGTTTAGTTTTTGGCATTGACTATGGGTGTACAAAAGCTGTTGCATTCTTATTTAAGACCTGATATGGGAGTATTGATGGACGTAGATAACGTCGAAGAGAGTTTCGAAGGTGATATTGATCACGATGAATATAATGAGGAGGAGATCCCAAAAGCTTCTAGTCCTTTTGACCTTCCAGGACATTGGTATGTAGTACATACGTACGCCGGATACGAAAAAAAAGTCAAATCAAATCTTGAGAATAGGCTTGTTTCGCTTCACATGGAAGATAAAATTCACGAAGTAGTAATACCAATGGAAGACGTAGTTGAATTTAAGAGTGGGAAAAAATCGATTTCATCGAAAAAAGTTTTCCCAGGATACTTGCTTACCAGGTGTGAAAGAGATAATGAGGCATTTGCAGTCATCCGAGGAACACCGGGAGTTACTGGTTTTGTTGGGGCAGGAAATCTTCCAACTCCTTTGTCTAGGCGTGAAGTAGAGACAATTCTTCAAATTAGAATTGATGGTCAAGAGCCCTCTAAACGATCAAAGCCGAAGCTCGAGTATGATATCGGAGAAACTGTCAGGGTTAAAGAAGGACCTTTCGCCGATTTTTCAGGTCAAATAGCAGAAATTAGTGAAGATCAATTAAAAGTCAAGGTCTTGGTGAATATATTTGGTCGAGAGACACCAGTCGAACTTGAGTTTGGTCAAGTTTCAAAGCTTTAAAATAACATAAATGACGCACTTATAATTGTAATTTATCTCAGGTGATATGTTACGAAAGGGGCGACATGAAATATGCAGTTCAAAATTGACATATAATAGTGTCTCCGAATAGCAAATATTTTCGCTAATTAACAAGGATTAAAGAAATGGCAAAACGAAGAGTAACAGCAGTCGTTAAAATTCAACTTCCAGCTGGGCAGGCAACGCCTGCACCACCCGTTGGTACTGCACTTGGCCCCCATGGTGTTCAAACTATGGAGTTTTGTAAGCAGTACAATGCGGCAACTGAAAACCAAAAAGGTACAACTATACCGGTTGAAATTTCAATCTATGACGATAAGAGCTTTACGTTTATTTTAAAGACTCCACCAACTCCAGTTCTGCTGCGTCAAGCTGCTGGAATTGAAAAAGGATCTGCAACGACTGGTCGAACTAATGCTGGATCGGTCACGAATGCACAAGTTGAAGAAATAGCATCACTTAAGCTACCTGATCTCAATGCAAATGATCTTGAGGCTGCTAAAAAACAAGTAATTGGAACCGCTCAATCAATGGGCATTAGTGTTGCGGGGTAATAGAGTTGAGTAATTACGGTAAAAGATTAGAAGATGCAGAAAAGCGTTATGATAAGCAACACCTTCATGCCCCAGCTGAAGCCATAGAGCTTATTAAAAGCCTTGGTGTAGCTAAATTCGATGAGACAGTTGATTTGGCGGTAAGGCTAGGTGTTGACCCACGCAGAGCAGATCAAATGTTAAGAGGGACCCTTTCTTTGCCCTCTGGCACTGGCCGAACAAGAAAAGTTGCAGTTTTTGCTGCTGGTGACGCTGCTCAAGAAGCAAAGCAAGCTGGAGCGGATGTGGTAGGGGCAGACGATCTCGTCGCAAGGGTAAAAGATGAAGGTTTTATGGATTTTGACGTCGCTATTGCGACTCCTGATCTAATGGTTCAAGTTGGAAAGTTGGGACCGATATTAGGACCTAGAGGTTTGATGCCAAACCCGAAGACAGGAACAGTAACCACAGATGTTGGAAAGGCAGTCGTAGAGTTTAAATCGGGTCGAGTTGAGTATAGAACGGACAAAGTAGGCAATATTCATCTTCCAATAGGTAAAGTATCGTTTTCAAATCATTCAATATTGGAAAATTTTAAGGCAGCCCTAGACGAACTGTTAAGAGTGAAACCCGCCGCCGCAAAAGGCAAATACATCAGATCCGTTGTAGTTTCGTCAACAATGGGTCCTGGTGTGAAGATTGATCCTAATAAAGTTAGATTAACTGATGAGGAGCTTGAACAAACCGCTTAGTTTAAGGTAGTTCAAAATTAGTGTAAAATAGTTTAGAAGCCGGAGACCTCTGGTGCAGTTTATGCGTAATAGATATTTCTGCCAGAGTAGGTTCAGAATCGAGTACATTTATTGTGCGTTCTCCTGGCTTTTACTGAAAATAAGTGTTTAAGGAGATAAAATTGGGTGAGCCAAAACAAGAGAAAGTAACACAAGTTGCTGAAATATCTGAACGATTGAGTAATTCAAGCGCAGCACTCTTTACTGAATATAGGGGTCTCACTGTTGCTGAAATATCTCAATTGCGACGTGATTTGAGCAAAGCAGGTGGGCACTACAAGGTTTTCAAGAATACACTTGTGAAGCGAGCGGTAGATGCTAATGACTATGAAGGTTTAGACTCACTTTTGACAGGACCGACTGCAATTGCATTCGTTGACGGTGATGTCGTTTCGGTCGCTAAAGTTCTTAAAGAGTTTGCAAAATCTAATCCCAGTCTGATCTTAAAGGGTGGAATTTTAGATGGAAATGCAATCACTCAAAAAGAAGCTTTGGCGTTGGCGGAACTTGCTTCTCGAGAAGAGTTGCTAGCGCGTTTAGCAGGTGCGTTCCAAGCACCCCTAACTAACTTGGCAGGCCTTTTTGAGGCGTTACCTCGTAGTTTTGCATATGGTCTAAAAGCTTTAATCGATAAGAATAACTAAACAGTTTAAATAATTTAAAAAAGAAAAGGAGAAACGGTGGCAACAACCGAACTAACAAATGAAGAAATATTGGATGCTATCTCTAACATGAGTGTTTTGAGACTGAGCGAACTTCTCAAGGAGTTTGAGGACAAGTTTGGAGTAACGGCAGCGGCTCCTGTAGCAGTGGCAGCCGCACCCGCACAGGGAGGTGGTGACGCTGCTCAAGAAGAAGAGCAAGATGAATTTGATGTTGTTTTAAGTAGCGCAGGCGATAAAAAAATCCAAGTTATTAAAGAAGTTCGTTCATTGACGAGTTTAGGATTGAAAGAAGCAAAAGACCTGGTAGATGCTGCACCAAAGCCAGTACTAGAAAAAGTCTCAAAAGCTGATGCAGAAAAAGCAAAAGCAGCATTAGAGGCTGCTGGTGCTGTTGTAGAACTCAAGTAAGGAATAATTACCTGAGAGGATACTTGACAATTAGCAAATTAAGTAATACCGTCAAAGTATTGCACATTGGCAAAAATTGCAAGTCGCATCCTGGCAATACGATAGGTAGTTGCAGGAAGTGTAGCCATATGGAATATGGAGACAGCGATTTGACCGCGATAGCCTTTGATAAAGGTGTTGTGGATTTGAAGATTTCCACTACATTTGAGTTTTTAGGGGCCAAAATGTGCAAAATTGAATATGCGCGCGGAAAATCGTGTAAGATAAATGATGTCGTGCCCGCGCCTGCCCTTTTTTCTGTTTCAACTAAAGCTCTTGCGTCTCATGACATATCAATGAACGACAGTTTCTTCTCTAGCAATCGGAGGATTTTGTGACCAATCGGTCTAATAAAAGGCATCGTTTTTCTTTTGCCAACATAAATGAAGTACAACCATTGTCGAACTTGCTTGCAGTGCAGCAAGATTCGTTTCGGTGGTTTTTGGAAACCGGGTTAGCCGACACATTCAAAGACATAAGCCCTATTGAAGATTTCAGTGGAAATCTAAGGCTTGATCTTGAGTTTGATCCAAATGACCCTGATTTACGGCCACCTCCAAAGTATTCGATGGAGGAATGCAAAGAGAAGGACATGACGTATGCCGCTCCAATCTTTGTTCGCGCTAGGTTTATGAACGCCTTGACGGGTGAGATTAAAGAGCAAACGGTATTCATGGGGGACTTCCCTATGATGACCGAAAAAGGTACTTTTATAATAAATGGGACTGAAAGAGTGGTAGTAAGTCAGCTTGTTCGATCACCTGGGGTACTCTTTCAACCTGGTAAGGAACTCAAGACTATAGTCACTGCAACGATTCACCCTTATAGGGGTGAATGGATTGAGTTTGACTTGGAAAGTCGTCAGTCAAAGGATTTGAACGCTGGGGCAAGAGTTGCAAGAAAAAGAAGAGTATCACTTTTTACTCTTGTTAAGGCTTTGGGATTTGATGATCCGGCATTTTTGGATAAGTTTGTAAGGCATTTTGACTTTCTATCTGCTCAGTGGGAGAAAGAGAAGAACTCTTTCCAGACTCGGGAAGACGCGATGCTTGAAATTTATAGACGAGCTCGCCCAGGTGAGCCTCCTTCAGTTGAAGCTGCGCGATTCTATTTAGAAAATGGATTTTTTCAGTCGAAACGTTATGATTTAACCCGGGTTGGTCGTTATAAATTAAGCAGGAAACTTGGTCCTGAAATAGACAAAATATCATCAATTTTAGGGGTAAAACTTGAAAAACCTAAAGATGGGCAAACGGCATTATCTCCGAGTGAGGTTTTGGCAACGGCGACTTACATGCTCCATCTTGCAAACGGAGAATCTGGGTACAGACTCGACGATCAAGACCATTTTGCTAATAGAAGAATTAGAAGTGTCGGAGAGTTGATTCAGAATCAGGTAAGGGTCGGGCTTTCTAGAATGGAAAGAGTAGTCAGAGAAAGAATGACTACCCAAGACGTAGAAGCAGTTACTCCACAATCTTTGATTAACGTTCGTCCAGTAGTTGCATCTATAAAAGAGTTTTTTGGAACCAGCCAGTTAAGCCAATTCATGGATCAGCACAACCCCTTATCTGGGTTGGCTCACAAAAGAAGACTTTCGGCATTGGGCCCAGGTGGACTTTCAAGAGAGCGTGCTGGTTTTGAGGTAAGAGACGTTCACTCATCTCACTACGGTCGCATGTGTCCGATTGAAACGCCGGAAGGTCCTAATATTGGTCTAATTGGTGCCTTGGCTACTTACGCTAAAGTCAACGAATACGGTTTTATTGAGACTCCCTACAGAAAAGTTGTTGATGGTAAAGTAACAACCGACATTAAATGGTTGGCAGCTGACGAGGAAGAAGAGTACGTTATCGCTCAGGCGAATGCTCCGCTCGACGAGAATGGGTATTTTGCTGAAGAGAAAGTATTAGTTAGGCGTGGACCTCAAGGTGCGGGTGTAAGAGTTGGAGCTGTTTCAACTTCTTATGGATCAACTAGTGAGATTGATTATATACCTGGGAAAGATGTCGACCTAATAGACGTCAGCCCGAAACAAATTCTTTCAGTATCAACCGCCCTTATACCTTTTGTCGAGCATGATGACGCAAACAGAGCTCTAATGGGTGCAAACATGCAGAAGCAGGCCGTCCCGCTCCTAATTCCTGAAGCACCATTTATTGGTACAGGCATTGAAGAGAGGGCAGCAATAGATGCTGGTGAAGTTGTGATTGCCGAAGGTAAAGGAATCGTGGCTGAAGTTTCTGGGAGCCACGTGGTCGTCGACTATGAACCTGGACAGAAAGGCCATAGCGGTCAAATACTAGGTAGCAGGAAAGTTTATTCGCTTCAAAAATTCGAACGATCAAATCAAAATACCTGTGTCAACTATAAAGTTGTTGTTAATGAAGGTGATCACGTCGTATCTGGCGATCCTCTAGCCGATGGTCCCGCAGTTCACGGTAGCGAACTTGGTCTTGGTAAAAATCTTTTGGTGGCTTTTATGCCATGGGAAGGCTACAACTATGAAGATGCAATTATTATCTCTGAAAGATTAGTCAAAGATGATGTCTTGACCTCAATTCACATTGAAGAACATGAAGTCGATGCCCGTGATACAAAACTTGGAACTGAAGAGATAACTCGTGACATTCCAAACCTTTCAGAGGATATCCTTGCAGATTTAGATGAACGAGGGATTATTAGAATCGGGGCGGAAGTAGATGCAGGTGATATCTTAGTAGGAAAGGTGACACCAAAGGGTGAGACAGAACTAACTCCAGAAGAGAGGCTTCTGCGAGCTATATTTGGTGAAAAAGCCAGAGATGTTAGAGACACTTCAATGAAAGTGCCTCACGGAGAGTCTGGAACCGTCATAGACGTCAGACTATTTTCAAGAGAAGATTCTCACGAACTACCTCCTGGAGTAAATCAACTAGTTAGAGTGTATGTCGCACAAAAGAGAAAAATCTCAGAAGGTGACAAGTTGGCAGGTCGGCACGGGAACAAGGGCGTAATTTCAAAGATTCTTCCTGTTGAAGATATGCCGTATTTAGCTGATGGTACTCAAGTTGACATAATTCTAAACCCACTTGGTGTTCCAAGCCGAATGAATGTCGGACAGGTCCTTGAATCACACCTCGGATATGCGGCCAGATATGGATGGGAAGGCGACGGCCATAAGAGAGGTCATTCAGAGATAGTTAACTTGAAGAAGACTCGTCCCAAAACAGAACCTGAAACATGGATATCAACTCCAGTTTTCGATGGGGCACACTGGGATGAAGATGATGAAGCTGGAAGACATCCAACCATTAAGAAAGTTTTTGAACATCTTAAATCTGATGGTGTAGATGGAGAAAAGCTTATTGGTACTGATGGAAAGACAGTTCTTTATAACGGACGAACTGGTGAACCGTATGACAATAGAATTAGTGTCGGATACGTCTACATGCTTAAATTAGCTCACTTAGTTGATGATAAGATTCATGCTCGTTCAACTGGCCCATACTCCATGATTACCCAACAACCTTTAGGCGGTAAAGCGCAGTTTGGTGGTCAAAGGTTTGGTGAAATGGAAGTCTGGGCACTTGAAGCTTATGGTGCCGCTTATGCTTTACAGGAACTCTTGACGATTAAATCTGACGATGTACTCGGACGCGTCAAGGTTTACGAAGCAATCGTTAAAGGTGAAAATATACCAGAGCCTGGCATACCAGAAAGCTTTAAAGTTTTGATTAAAGAGATGCAGTCGTTGTGTATTGACGTTGAAGTACTTTCAACTACTGGCGAGCAAATACAAATGCGTGATTTTGATGATGAAGTATTTAGAACAGCTGAAGAGCTTGGAATTGACATTAGCCGTCCGGAACGAGGATCAGATGACGATGACAGACATTTGGTTGAGAGGAGTTTGTAAATATGGTGGATCTTTCAGAATCATCAAGCCAATCCGATAATTATTATCGCAGGGAAAGGCAAGATAGAAGAGGTGTTCGTCAAGGCATTGATGTTAACAGCTTTGATCAATTAAAAATCGGTTTAGCTACAGCAGAAACGATTAAAGATTGGTCTTGTGGTGAGGTAAAAAAGCCAGAGACGATTAACTACCGTACACTCAGACCTGAAAAAGACGGGCTTTTTTGTGAAAAAATATTTGGTCCTACAAAGGATTGGGAATGTTACTGCGGCAAGTACAAAAGGGTTAGATTTAAAGGAATTATTTGTGAACGATGCGGGGTTGAAGTCACAAGATCCAAAGTTCGCCGTGAACGAATGGGCCACATCGAACTTGCGGCACCTGTAGTTCACATTTGGTATTTGCGTGGAACACGAAGTTGGTTGGCCTACTTACTTATGGGGACAGAAGTCAAGGAAGAACTTAAGGCAAAACAACTTGAAAAAGTTATTTACTTTGCCGCAAACCTTGTTACTTGGGTTGACGAAGAAAAGAGACATGTTGATTTGCCATCTCTTGAAACAGATTTGGTTGAAGAGATTGCTGAGATCGAAAGACAAAGAGATCTCGATATAGACAAGAAGTTTAAAGTTCTTGAACATGAACTTGCTCAACTTGAAAAGGAAGGAGCTAAGGATAGTGAGCTTAAATCGCGCCAAAAGGCTTCTGAAAAAGAAATTGTTTTAATAAGAGAACGCGCTTCAGAAGATATTGAACTTGGCAGGAGCGCCTTCAATGCCTTTAGAGATCTCTACGGTCGCCAAATAATTGAAGATGAACAACTTTGGCGAGAGCTCGAGATCCGTTACGGAGACTATTTCGAAGGAGGGATGGGAGCTGAAGTTATAATAAAATTGCTTGAGAGACTTGATCTTGATGAAGAAGAGATTAAGCTGCGCGAAGCAATTGATGCAAATGATGGAAGACGATCACTTTCAGTTCAAAGAAAGCAAAAAGCGATAAAGCGCTTGAAAATTGTAAGTGCATTTAACCGTCGTAAAGATGATGGCGTAAGGGTCAACGATCCGAAAGCCATGATTTTAAATGCTGTTCCAGTAATACCGCCAGATTTGCGTCCAATGGTTCAACTTGAAGGTGGCAGGTTTGCCACAAGCGATCTGAACGATCTGTACAGACGAGTGATAAATCGTAATAATAGGTTGAAAAGGTTACTCGATCTCGGTGCTCCAGATATCATTATTAACAATGAGAAGCGTATGCTGCAAGAGTCAGTTGACGCGCTTTTTGATAATGGTAGGAGAGGGAAGGCAGTAACTGGTCCAGGAAATAGACCTCTTAAGAGCCTTTCAGATATGTTGAAAGGTAAGCAGGGGCGCTTTAGGCAGAACTTGCTTGGAAAGAGAGTTGACTACTCAGGAAGATCTGTCATTGTAGTAGGTCCTATGTTGAAGCTTCACCAGTGTGGCCTTCCTAAGCAGATGGCACTAGAACTGTTTAAGCCGTTTGTTATGAAGCAGCTTGTTGACACATCAGTGGCACAAAATATCAAGTCAGCAAAAAGAATGGTTGAAAGGCGTAGACCTCAAGTCTGGGACGTGTTAGAAGAAGTCATCAAAGAACATCCAGTACTTTTGAACAGGGCTCCAACCCTTCACAGGCTAGGAATACAAGCATTTGAGCCGATTCTAATAGAGGGTAAAGCGATTCAGATTCATCCTCTAGTATGTACTGCATTTAATGCTGACTTTGACGGTGATCAGATGGCTGTTCATCTTCCTTTGTCTGCTGAAGCTCAAGCTGAAGCTAGAGTACTTATGCTTTCAGCACACAACATCCTTTCGCCAGCAACTGGGAGGCCAATTACCGTCCCGACTCTTGATATGGTCTTTGGACTTTACTACCTGACTTTAGTTAGAGAGGGCGCAAAGGGAGAAGGAAGAGTATTTAGGCATCTTTATGAAGTTGAAGCTGCGATTAACGAGAAGTCGTTAGATATCCATGCAAAGATCAAAATTAGACCTTCTTCCGAAGGCCTTCGGATTCATGAAGTACCAAAGCATCCTGGAATAAGTGGGGCTCAAAATCAAGATAACTTAAATGGAGATATAGATGAACAAGAGGCGGCTTTTGTGAAACCTGTTTTTTCTCCTAGTACTTACTTGACTCCACTGCCTATCAGTGAAGAAATGGAAACTACGGCTGGGAGGCTTATTTTTAATTCCACTCTCCCAGAGGGTTTTAGATATGTTAACGAGATAGTCGGGCGTAGGTACATTCCTATTGGGTCTATTGTTGAAGAGCTAACAACTATTTATCCAAAAGCTACCGTGGCAGCAAGCCTTGACCGTATAAAGGAAATTGGTTTTAGGTATGCAACTCAAGCAGGTCTTACGATTTCAATTGATGATGTGAAAACTCCTCTTGACAAGGTTGACATACTTGATCGCCATGAAAAGGAAGCTGAAAAAGCTGAGAGTCAATACAAACGAGGAATCGTAACTGACGATGAAAGACGTCAAAAAGAAATTGAGATTTGGACATCTGCTACCTCTGAAGTGGGTAGAGCAATGGAGCGTTCACTTGCTTCGATGGAGTTTAATCCGTTGTATATGATGGTTGATTCAGGTGCAAGAGGTAACCCACAGCAGATCAGGCAGATTGCAGGTATGAAAGGGTTAGTTTCTAACCCAAGGGGTGAAATGATTCCAAGACCTATTAAGTCCTCCTTCCGAGAAGGCCTATCGGTTTTAGAGTACTTTATTTCTACTCACGGTGCACGAAAAGGTCTTGCGGATACTGCTTTAAGAACCGCGGACTCTGGTTATTTGACGAGAAGGTTAGTTGACGTCGCACAGGAACTCATTATTAGGGATGAAGACTGTGGCACTTCACGAGGTATCTGGATAGAAAATATTTTGCCAGATGAGTCGGGGAAGAGACACTACCTTGAAACGAGAGCTTTTGGTCGAATTTTGGCTGAAGATGTTAAGCTTTCCGATGGACGGATTATCGAGCGTGGCGTTCTTTTAGCAGGCCAACACCTACAAGAGATAAGCCAAGATCCCCAAGTTGATAGAGTAAGGGCACGAAGTGTGCTTACATGTGAGGCTGTTCAAGGAGTTTGTGTTAACTGCTATGGAATTTCACTCGCTACGGGAAGACTAATTGAACTCGGTGAAGCAGTTGGAGTAATTGCAGCCCAATCAATTGGTGAACCAGGTACACAGCTCACAATGAGAACGTTCCACACTGGAGGTGTCGCTGGTGAAGACATTACACATGGCCTTCCTCGAGTAGTTGAACTTTTTGAAGCTAGGACACCTAAAGGCGCAGCTATTCTCGCTCCTATTTCTGGACGAGTTACAGTCGGTGAGATCGAAGGAAACACAAGAGATATCCGGCTTATTGGTGACGATTCTGAAGAGCACATTTTTACCGTTCAAGCTCGAGTACATATTGAGGTAGTAGATGGCCAAGAAGTTGAAGCTGGTGATCCGATAGTAGACGGTCCTAAAGATCCTAAAGAACTACTAGAAATTAAGGGACTTAGAGATACTCAAAAATACTTGGTAGCTGAAGTGCAAAAAGTATATCGTGATCAAGGTGTGTCTATTCATGATAAGCATATCGAACTCATCGTAAGGCAGATGCTGAGAAGAGTATCAGTTGTTGAAACTGGCGATTCACCTTTCTTGCCTGGCGAGAGAGTGGACAGCCGTCGTTATGCAGAGATGAACAAAGAACTTGTTCAAGGATCAAAAAAGCCAGCTGAAGGAAGGCCTGAGTTGATGGGAATTACCAAGGCTTCGTTAGCGACAGATTCGTGGCTTTCAGCCGCATCATTCCAAGAAACAACACGTGTTCTTACTGAAGCGGCTATTGAAGGAAAGTCTGATCAGCTATTTGGTCTTAAAGAGAACATAATTATTGGTAAACTAATACCAGCGGGATCTGGTATCAGACTTTACAGAGACGTGGCGATAGAAACTCCAGAAGCAAAACACATGACTGGATGGTCTTCCGAAATTGAAGGCTCCTCAGATGACCTGGCCGCATGGTTAAGGGATCTTGGGAAATCAACCAGTTTGTGGAGTGGAGAAGGAGAGTTTAATTAGTTCTCACACTCTAGTATTGTGTTGACTATTTACTATAAATATTGAATATTTTAGATATTAACTGTTTGTGAAGTACAAATGGTCTATAAGGAGAAGGATTTAATTGATAGCAGTTATATTTGTAACAGTTATGAAAATTGAGAAAGGAATTTAAGTGCCTACAATAGCGCAACTTGTTCGCAAAGGCAGGGACTCAAAGCAGTCCAAGACAAAGACTCCTGCACTTAAAGGAGCTCCGCAGAGACGAGGTGTATGTACGCGTGTTTTCACCCATACTCCAAAAAAACCAAATTCAGCATTGAGAAAAGTTGCACGTGTTCGATTGACAAGTGGCGTTGAAGTCACTGCCTATATTCCTGGCGTTGGTCACAACCTTCAGGAGCACTCCATCGTCTTAGTTAGAGGTGGTCGTGTTAAGGACCTACCGGGTGTGAGGTATAAAATTGTTCGAGGTGCTTTAGACACGTCGGGGGTAAGAAACAGAAAAAAAGCTAGAAGCCGTTACGGCGCTAAGAAGGAGTCATAATGGCAAGACATGGTCAATCACCTCGAAGAGAACTAATGCCTGATCCCGTCCATTCTTCAGTTACTGTTACACAGTTAATTAACAAGGTGCTTTCAAGAGGAAAGAGAACCTTAGCCGAAAGAATTGTATATAGTGCCCTTGAAATTGTGAGTGAAAAGACATCTAGTGATCCAATTCCAATTTTGAAGAGGGCTCTTGAACACACAAGACCTGAATTAGAAGTAAGAAGTAGACGAGTTGGAGGTGCAACTTATCAGGTCCCTGTTGAAGTTAGGCCTAGGCGAGCTACTACTTTGTCTATACGATGGTTGGTACAGTATGCTAAGCAACGAAAAGAAAAAACAATGATTCTAAAGTTGGCTGGCGAAATTTTGGATGCTTCTAATGGAGTTGGTAGCGCAGTTAAAAGACGTGAAGATATGCACAAGATGGCTGAATCTAATAAAGCTTATGCGCACTATAGGTGGTAAGAAGGAAGATTTACCGATTAGGTCTATCTTCAAGAGCCAAAATTGATGATTTTAAAAAGAGTTGGAAATTCGAAACGGATAGTTAATGGCAAAAAATGAAAGAGCAGCCCAACTAGCTAAAACCCGAAACATTGGGATTATGGCACATATTGATGCTGGGAAAACAACGACAACTGAAAGAATTCTTTATTACACCGGTAAGAATTACAAGATCGGCGAAGTACATGAAGGCGCGGCAACGATGGACTGGATGGTTCAGGAACAAGAACGTGGTATCACCATTACTTCTGCAGCAACGACTTGCCATTGGCATGATCATACAATTAATATAATTGATACACCTGGTCACGTGGACTTCACAGTTGAAGTTGAGCGATCTTTAAGAGTATTAGATGGCGCTGTTGCAGTTTTTGATGCGGTTGCTGGCGTCGAACCTCAGACTGAAACGGTTTGGCGGCAAGGGAACAAGTACAGAGTGCCCCGGATTTGCTTTGTCAACAAAATGGATCGAACTGGAGCCAATTTCGAAAGAACTGTCGAAATGATCAAGGACAGGCTCAATGGAGTGCCTGCGGTTGTCCAACTTCCAATTGGAGCTGAAAGCGATTTCCAAGGGGTTGTTGATTTAGTTGCCATGAAAGCTATTGTCTGGGAAGATGGGATGGGTGAAAAATTCAACGTTGTTGAAATCCCTGACGATCTTAAAGAAAGTGCTGAATTTGCACATCACGAACTTATTGATATCTTAAGCCATCACGATGACAATCTCACTGAAAAGTATTTAAATGAAGAGGAGATCACGAAAGAAGACATCGTTAAAGCTATCAGACATGCGACCATATTGAATGAAGTAGTTCCTGTGCTTTGTGGTTCAGCTTTTAAGAATAAAGGTGTGCAACCAATGTTGGATGCAGTCGTAGATTATTTGCCAAGCCCAGTAGATATACCACCTGCAGTCGGGAAAGTGCCTGGAAAAGATGTAGAATTGGAGCGCGCTGCGAGTGATGACGCGCCGTTTTCAGCTTTAGCTTTCAAGATAATGACCGATCCTTACGTTGGAAAGCTAACGTATATTCGTGTTTACTCTGGTTCTCTCGATAAGGGATCTGGTGTTTTAAACTCTACTAAGGGTCAAAAAGAACGAATTGGGAGAATTCTTCAGATGCATGCAAATCATCGTGAAGATCAAGATGCGGTGTATGCGGGTGATATTGTAGCCGCTGTAGGTCTTAAGTCCACTTCTACTGGAGATACTCTTTGTGACCCTCAAAACCCAATAGTCTTAGAATCACTTGAGTTCCCAGAACCAGTTATAAATGTCGCAATTGAGCCTAAGACGAAGGCTGATCAAGACAAGTTGGGTAAGGCTCTTTTTGCGCTTAGCGAAGAGGATCCAACATTTAAAGTTTCTACGGACGAAGAAACTGGTCAAACCGTTATTGCAGGTATGGGTGAACTCCACTTGGAAGTTCTAGTAGATAGGATGTTACGAGAATTTGGCGTCGACGCTAATGTTGGCAAACCCCAAGTAGCCTTCAGAGAAACGATTACCAAAAAAATTACGGGAGTGGATGAGCGCTATATTCGCCAATCTGGAGGTCGCGGGCAGTACGGCCACGTTGTAATTGACGTGGAGCCCACTGATTCAGCAACTGGGTACGTATTTGAAAACAAAATTACAGGTGGTGTAATTCCAAAAGAGTACATCCCTGCGGTAGATGGTGGAATAAAGGAAGCGTTGACATCGGGTGTTCTTGCTGGTTATCCAACAGTTGATGTTAAGGTTATACTTAATGATGGTTCTTACCACGAGGTTGACTCTTCTGAGATGGCCTTTAGAATCGCTGGTTCTATGGCTATTAAAAAAGCTTTAAGGTTAGCTCACCCAGTCCTTTTGGAGCCAATTATGGCGGTTGAAGTTGTTACGCCTGAGGAATATATGGGTGATGTCATTGGAGATCTTTCCTCTAGGCGTGGTAAGGTTGAAGGAATGGAGCAGCGAGGAAACAATCAAGCTGTTAAAGCTCAAGTTCCTCTAGGTGAGATGTTCCGCTATGCTACTGATCTGCGTTCTAGGACGCAAGGACGGGCATCGTATACAATGCAGTTCGATTCGTATCAGGAAGTTCCTGATTCGGTTTCTAAAGAAATTATTGCGAAAGCAAAAGGAGAATAGAAAACGTAAACATACGTGTCGAGATTGCCTTATAATGGACGAGTTCACATAATTTGTGAATCCTGAAATTTACAGGTTTAAAATAGGTAGGATTACTCTTCCACGGGGGAAGAGTTGGGAAATGAAGATCGTGATTTTCATTTCGACCACGACGGAGCGAAGGAACCGACATGGCCAAGCAAAAGTTTGAGCGGAATAAACCGCATTTAAATGTAGGAACAATGGGACACATTGACCACGGGAAGACTACTCTGACCGCGGCAATAACGAAAGTACTTGCGGAGAAGAATCCGAATGTATCTTTCACGCCTTTTGATCAAATCGACAAGGCGCCCGAAGAGAAGGCAAGAGGTATAACTATATCAATTGCTCACGTTGAGTATGAGACTGAGAAACGTCACTATGCTCACGTTGACATGCCTGGGCACGCTGACTACATCAAGAACATGATTACAGGTGCTGCACAGGTAGACGGAGCGATTTTAGTAGTTTCAGCTGCAGATGGACCGATGCTGCAGACTCGTGAGCACGTACTTCTGGCTCGCCAGGTAGGTGTTCCATCAATTGTTGTTGCGCTAAATAAAGCTGATGTAGTTGACGACGAAGAGCTACTTGACTTAGTAGAACTCGAAGTAAGAGAGCTATTAAATGAGTACGAATTTCCAGGCGATGACACACCTGTCATAAGGGTAAGTGCACTTAAGGCGCTTGAAGGCGACGCACAGTGGACAGAGCAAATAATGAAACTGATGGACGCCGTTGACGAGTACATTCCTCAGCCGAGTCGAGACAAGGACAAGCCTTTCTTAATGTCAGTTGAAGATGTTATGACTATAACTGGTCGAGGAACTGTAGTCACTGGGAGAATTGAACAAGGTACTCTTCATCCCGGAGACGAAGTTGAAATTGTAGGTCTTAGAAATACCCAAAAGACTGTCTGCACCGGTGTGGAAATGTTCAGGAAACTCTTAGATGAGGCTGAAGCAGGTGACAATATCGGTGCTCTTTTAAGGGGAACCAAAAAAGAAGAAGTTGAGCGTGGTCAAGTACTATGCAAGCCAGGTTCAATCACACCTCACACAAACTTTGAAGCTAGTATGTATGTCCTCACAAAAGAAGAAGGTGGACGTCACAAGCCATTTTTCAATGGTTATAGGCCGCAGTTCTACTTTAGAACCACGGATGTGACTGGATCAATTGAGCTTCAATCTGGAACTGAGATGGTTATGCCAGGTGACAATACAACTATTACTGTTGAACTCGGAAAGCCGATTGCCATGGATGAAGGGCTGAGGTTTGCCATCCGTGAAGGAGGCCGAACCGTTGGTGCTGGTCGAGTAACTAAGATAATCAAGTAGATTATCAGGTAGATTATTAAGTAGGTTAAGTATGGCAAGTGGGAATAGACAGAAAATACGGATTCGCTTGAAGGCATATGACCATGAAATATTGGATTCGTCAACGAAAAAGATAGTTGAAACGGTTGTAAGAACACAAGCAAAAGTTAATGGTCCTGTTCCCCTTCCAACCGAGAAGCACCGGTACACAGTAATTAGATCTCCACATAAGTATAAAGATTCTCGTGAACATTTTGAAATGAGAATTCATAAGAGGCTAATTGATATTGTGGACCATAGTGCCAAGACCGTTGATTCACTTCAAAGGCTGGATTTGCCAGCTGGGGTTGATATAGCGATCAAAATTCAATAAACTGCCGAAAGAGCGGTTTGTTTTTTACAGGTAATTTTTGTAGTAATATATTACAACTGACGTCAAGTGCTTTTAGTATCTTGACTGAGAGTGTCTGTGTGCGCCCTTCCAGAAGTGGTATTGGGGACCTCACAGCATTTTAAGAGCACATAGCATTTACTTGCAATACAGTTATTTAGCTGACGTAATATTGCTGTGCGCGTTTTATTAAGAATGATTTTTAGAGAACCGGAAAAGGACTTATGAGGAAAAAAGCGATTGTCGGAAGAAAAATCGGCATGACTCAAGTGTGGGACGAGAATCAGCGCGTGGTTCCTGTTACTGTTCTTAAAATTGAACCAATTAGGGTTGTGCAAATTAAAACTCCTCTAAAAGAGGGATACTCGGCATTACAAGTTACAGTTGGGTTTAAGAGGAAGAGTAATTTGAATAGTCCTGAACTTGGTCACTTTGACAAGGCGAACGTGGAGCCTGGTCGTGAACTATTAGAACTTCGATTAGATGACGTTTCAGATTTTAATGTTGGTGATGAGCTAAAGAGTGACATTGTTGAAAAGGGAGAGAAGGTGAATGTTACTTCAGTTTCTCGAGGCAAGGGGTTTGCTGGTGGCATGAAGCGACATAACTTCAAGGGTCAGGGTGCTTCTCACGGAAACCACAAGAAGCACAGAGCGCCTGGTTCTATCGGAGCTTGTGCAACACCGTCTCGCGTATTTAAGGGAACAAAAATGGCAGGCCGCATGGGTGGTGAAAAAGTAACTACATTAAACCTTGAGGTAGTTTCTTCGGATGCTGACAAATCCGTGATTTTAGTTAAAGGTGCTGTACCAGGTCCTAAAGGTGGCCTGGTAGTTTTGAGAAATGCGGTGGCATCATGACGGTTGTTTTAGATAATGACGCTTATGCGAATAAGTATATTGGCAAAAAAATCCGTAGGCAGCAAGAACTTATCTTGAGAAAAGCAAAAAGATTTAATTCAAATGGAGAGTTCGACACTGAAGTAGAGCTTGACAAAGAAATTTTCGGATTAATCCCAAACGTTGCATTGATGCATCAAGTAGTGACGGCCTATCTGGCCTCTATCCGATCGGGCACTAGATCGACAAAAACTAGAGCCGAAGTCAGAGGAGGGGGAGCAAAGCCGTTTAGGCAAAAAGGGACTGGAAGAGCGCGCCAAGGTACAACGAGAGCCCCTCAATTTACAGGTGGAGGTGTTGCGCTTGGCCCAAAGCCACAGAATCATGATCAAAAAACTCCAAAGAAGATGGTTAGAGCAAGTTTGAAATCGGCACTTTCTGATAGAGCGAAGCTAAGGAGAGTTGCAATCATTGAGAGGTTCGATTTTGAAACACCCTCAACAAAAGAAGCGATCGAACTATTGGAGAAAATTAAAGTTCGAGGAAAAATCCTAGTAGTTCTCAATTCAGTTGATGATAATGCAGCTCTTTCTTTTAGGAATCTTCCTAACGTTACGACAGTTGAAATATCGCAACTTACGACGTATGCTGTTCTTTTCAATGACTGGATAGTATTCACTGACTCGACTCTTCTTGCAGGTAAATTTGAAAGTTCTGATGCAAATGCTCCTATATCGGAAAGTGTAAGTGTTTAAATGAAGAAAAAGACAATCCTATTTAATCCGGTTGTTTCCGAAAAGTCATATTCATTAATGGACTCTGGGTCGTATGTATTTTCCGTTGAGCCAACTTCAACGAAGATTGAAATAAGGCAAGCCGTTGAAAGTACATTTCAAGTCAGAGTAAAAAAAGTGAATACACTTCGCAGATCAGGAAAAGTAGTTACAGATCGAAGATCGGGCAGGCAAGGGAAAAAACCTGATATAAAACGAGCCATAGTAACGTTGCAGCCTGGAGATAAGATCGAAATCTTTGAGGAGGTGCGTAGTTAAATGGCACTAAGGCAACGTAAGCCTACTAGCGCAGGTCGCCGCTTTCAGACTGTCTCGGACTTTTCTGAAATTACAAAGTCAAAACCTGAAAAGTCACTAATTGGACCGAAGCCCTCAACTGGGGGTAGAAATAACCTGGGTCGCAAAACTGCAAGACACAAAGGTGGAGGTCATAAGAGGCAGTACAGAATTGTAGACTTTAAGCGCGATAAAGATGGAATTGGCGCAAAAGTTGTTGCAATCGAGTATGATCCAAACCGTAATGCGAGAATTGCTTTACTTCACTACGAAGACGGTGAAAAACGGTACATACTTGCCCCGAACAAGATTAAAGTTGGTGACTTTGTAAAGTCGGGTAGAGATGCTGATATTAGACCTGGAAATGCACTACCCATGCGTTATATTCCAGTTGGTACTGTAGTCCACAACGTAGAGTTAAAACCTGGTGCCGGCGGGAAAATGGGTCGAGGTGCAGGAGCAGCAATTCAACTTGTAGCGAAAGAAGGAGCGTATGCAACTGTCAGGCTTCCTTCTACCGAAATGCGTAGGGTAATGATAGATTGCAGAGCAACTGTAGGAGAAGTAGGCAATTCGGAGGCTGAATTAATTTCTATAGGGAAAGCAGGTCGAAATAGGTGGAAGGGTGTAAGACCTCAGACTCGTGGTGTTGCCATGAACCCAGTTGATCACCCACTAGGTGGTGGAGAAGGTAAGACTTCTGGTGGACGTCACCCTGTTTCTCCGTGGGGCAAGCCTGAAGGTCGCACACGTCGCAAGAATAAAGATTCAGACAAGCTTATAATCCGTCGCCGACGAGGTCGAGGCGCGAGGCGATAGGTAAAGGAAAAGATATGCCGAGAAGTTTAAAAAAAGGTCCTTTTGTGGATGACCACTTATTGAAAAAAGTAGAAATCATGAATCAGGCAAATGAGAAGAGGGTTATTAAGACATGGTCACGACGATCGACGATAATACCTGACATGGTTGGTCACACAATTGCTGTGCACGATGGCAGAAAGCATGTGCCTGTCTTCGTTTCGGAATCAATGGTTGGTCACAAACTTGGGGAGTTTGCGCCGACACGAACCTTTAGATTTCATGCCGGTCAAGAAAGGCAAGGGAGGCGATAAAGGTGGCTAATGAAGTTGCATCAGCTCGACTTAAGTTTGCTCGTTTCTCAGCATATAAGGCGCGTGAAGTCTTGGATATAATTCGTGGGGAAAATGCTCACGATGCTATTTCTATGCTGCTAAAAACATCTAGGGGACCAGCAATTCCAATTGCTAAGGTTTTAGCCTCTGCAATAGCAAACGCCGCTCAATCTGAAGGTCTTGACGCTACTGAGCTTTACGTTTCTACTTGTTTTGCTGATGAAGGCGCTACGATGAAACGGTTTAAGCCAAGAGCGCGAGGAAGGGCTTCAAGAATCAGGAAAAGAAATTGTCATATTACTATTGAAGTCTCACGATTAACGCCAGAAGAACTTGAAAAAGTTAGATCTAGAAGAGCTGCTGAAACCGCGATTCGAAGGCAGAAACGAGTGGAAGCTGCTCGAGCAAGTTCTAAAGCAAAGTCGGAAAATAGTGATGATGTACAAGAACTTAGTGCTGATACAAACGAGATAGTTGAGCTTGAAGAGAGCTTAGGCGCTGAAGGTCAAAGATCTGAAGCTGCAGAGAAACTCGCAATCGATTTAGAGGATGAACTCGAATTAGAAGATTCTGACTTAGGTAGACATCAGGAAACTCCCGTGAGATCTGAAGCTGCAGAAAAACTCGCAATCGATTTAGAGGATGAACTCGAATTAGAAGATTCTGACTTAGGTAGACATCAGGAAACTCCCGTGAGATCTGAAGCTGCAGAAAAACTCGCAATCGATTTAGAGGATGAACTCGAATTAGAAGATTCTGACTTAGGTAGACATCAGGAAACTCCCGTGAGATCTGAAGCTGCAGAAAAACTCGCAATCGATTTGGAGGATGAATCAGTTTTGGAATCAGATTCAGGTGCTGAAGACAGCGAAGTTCAAGACTCTGATGGAAGCGAGGGTTAGTTAAATGGGACAGAAAGTTAATCCATATGGATTTAGGCTAGGTATAACTACTGATTGGAAATCACGTTGGTTTGAGGACCGAGACTACAAGAAACTAGTTATAGAAGACTGGAAAATTCGAGACTACCTAATGCGAGAGCTAGAAGCCGCAGCGGTAAGTAGGGTAGAAATCGAGAGAACCAGAGACAGACTTAGAGTTGATGTACATACGGCAAGGCCAGGTATTGTAATTGGGCGTAAAGGTCAAGAGGCGGAGAGGCTTAGAAAGAGGCTTGAACACATAACAGGTAACTCTAAAATTTCTCTTAACATTCAGGAAATTAAACAACCTGAACTTGATGCAGCACTAATTGCACAAGGTATTGCAGATCAGCTTTCAAGAAGAATTAGCTTCAGACGTGCAATGAAAAGAGCTATTCAAATGGTTCAAAAGGCTGGTGGTCAGGGCGTTAAAGTCCAATGTTCAGGCCGACTTGGTGGAGCTGAAATGGCTAGAAAAGAATCGTATCGTGAAGGTCGTGTCCCTCTTCATACCCTTAGGGCAGATGTTGACTACGGTTTCAGGGAAGCTAGGACCACATTTGGCCGAATTGGGGTTAAAGTTTGGATTTATAAAGGCGATATTGTTCCTTACAAGACTACTTCCGAGGATAAAATTCACCAAGAAGCGGCAATGGCGGTTGGAGAGACTTCTGGTCAACTTAAGCCCCGAAGAATCATTACTGCTGGTGGAGGAAAGCGCCGTCCAGACCAGACTGTTTTCGGAGAGTCAGAAGTTCCCATTGAAAAAGAAGAGCTTTCAAATTCAGGTCCAGATGGTGATGCCCTTGAGAAGCTTTTAGCAGAAGAAGAAGAGATTGAAAGAAGAATACGTGGAGAGCATCACGAGACACCACACTTCAGAAAGGAGTCCGATTAACTATGTTAATGCCTAAAAAAGTGCGTTACAGAAAGACCCATCGTGGGCGGATGACTGGAATGGCAAAGGGTGGATCTGATGTGAGTTTCGGAGATTTTGGAATTCAGGCTCTTGAACCAGCTTGGTTGACGGCCCGTCAAATTGAAGCTGCTCGTATTGCAATGACTAGACATGTCCGACGTGGTGGGAAAGTTTGGATTCGTATTTTCCCAGACAAACCAGTTACGAAAAAGCCAGCAGAGACGAGAATGGGTTCTGGAAAAGGGAATCCGGAGCTTTGGGTTGCAGTAATAAAACCAGGTCGAATACTATTCGAACTAGCTGGAGTGAATGAGGAGCTAGCCAAAGAAGCTATGAACCTAGCGATTCAAAAGCTTCCCATGAAGGCTCGATTTGTTGTAAGAAATCCACTGGAGGTGCAAGTATGACGAAGGCTAAAGAACTAGCTACGTATCACACCGCTGAGTTGGTAGGGAGATTGAATGAAAGTCGGCAAGCTCTAGTGTCCTTGAGGTTTCGGGCAGCAACGGGACAGCTCGACAATGTGTCTGAAATAAAGAAAGTTAAGCAAGAGATCGCACGCATTTTAACAATTCTTCATGAAGATGAGCTTGGTATTGAACATTTAAAACCAGTTTCATTGAAAACTAGAAAACTTAAAGTATCTACTATCGAAGAACTTGAGGTAGATGAAGAACCAGATCAAGATAGTTCAGATGAGATTGATGTCGAAATTAAGAGCAAGATAGATCATAGTGAAGAAGATGCAATTGAAGTGAATTCTTCGGTTGAAGATGAAGAAGCTACAGAGGCGGATGAAGATGAATGAAGTTGAAGAAAATATAGAAAACGTAAGAACCCGTCGAAAAGAGCGTGAAGGAATAGTAGTATCAACTGCCATGCAAAAGACGTGTGTAGTTGCTGTTATTGAAAGAGTTCGACATCCTCGTTATAAGAAGATTGTTCAACAGACGAAGAAACTCTATGTCCATGATGAAGCTAATGATGCCAATATTGGAGACAAAGTGAAAGTTGTTGAAACTCGGCCGCTATCAAAAAGTAAGCATTGGAGGCTTGTTGAAATTGTGGAGCGTGCCAGATGATTCAGCAAGAAACTAGGCTTAAGGTTGCGGATAACTCTGGAGCTAAAGAAGTTCTTTGCATCAAAGTTCTTGGAGGTTCCAGACGCCGGTACGCGTCGATTGGCGATATTTTTGTTGCCACGGTTAAAGATGCTATTCCAGGTGCGGGGGTAAAAAAGGGTGATGTTGTCAAGTGTGTTGTCGTCAGGACGAAAAAAGAAAAAAGACGACCAGACGGAAGCTACATAAGATTTGATGAGAACGCTGCAGTTTTGATTAATGAGCAGATGCAACCTCGAGGTACTCGTATTTTTGGGCCTGTGGGCCGTGAGTTGCGAGAGAAACGATTTATGCGAATTATCTCACTTGCTCCGGAGGTTATATAGATGAAAATTAAAAAGGGAGATAAAGTCAGAGTACTTACTGGCAAGGACAAAGGACGTGAAGGTGAGGTAATGCATGTATTCCCACACACGAATAAAGTAATAGTCGATAGAGTCAATGTTGTTAAGAAGCATACTAAAGCTACTAAAGCAATGATGCAAGGTGGCATTATTGATAAAGATATGCCTGTCAATGCTTCCAACGTTGCGATTGTCTGCTCGTCCTGTGGCCCGACACGAATTTCTTACGAATTGAGCGACAGCTCAAAAAAAAGAGTCTGTGGAAAATGTGGAGGCGACCTTTAAATGGCATCATCTACTTCTTTTCAAACAGAGCGCAAAGTGCCGAGACTAAAAGAGCGATATCTTTCAACTATTAGAAATGAATTAAAAGAATCGTTGCACTTCAAAAACATTATGGAAGTACCAACTCTATCAAAGATTGTTATAAATATGGGAGTTGGCAAAGCTACCCAGCAGCAATCGCTTTTAGATGGTGCACTAAGAGATCTTGAAAAGATCACTGGACAAAAGCCTTTAGTAACAAAAGCTAAAATATCAATTTCTCAATTTAAACTGCGTGAAGGCAACCCGATTGGCGCGAAAGTTACACTTAGAGGCGATAGGATGTGGGAGTTTTACGACAGACTTGTAGCTATATCGATTCCAAGAATTCGAGACTTTAGAGGATTGCCAAATAAATCTTTTGATGGTAAAGGAAACTACACTTTTGGAGTTGTAGAACAATTAATATTCCCCGAAATAGATTACGATTCAATCGACGCATCGAGGGGTATGGATATAACTATCGTAACAACAGCAAAAAGTAATGAAGAAGGTAAAGCGCTACTTGTTGCGCTTGGGTTCCCATTCAAACGGGAAGGAAATTAAAGATGGCAAAAAAAGCCTTAGTTCAAAAACAACAAAGAGTACCAAAATATAAAGTGAGAGCATACACTCGATGTCTTAGATGCGGTCGCCCGAAAGCCGTTTTTAAAAAATTTGGTCTTTGCAGGATATGTTTTAGAGAAATGGTGCACGCAGGTGAGGTTCCCGGTGTTACGAAGTCGAGTTGGTAAGGAGGGCTTAAACGTATGACTATGACCGATCCTATAGCAGATATGCTAACTAGAATTAGGAATGCAAATCTTGCAATGAAGCCGTCTGTAAAGATGCCTTCATCAAAGCTAAAGGTTGCACTTGCTCAAATTCTTACGAGAGAAGGTTACTTAGCTGGCTATAAGTTAGTAGATAATCAAAATAGTGTCGGCAGCACTCTTGAGTTAGATCTTAGGTATACACAAGAGAGAGAAAGAACGATCGGTGGTTTGAGAAGGGTTTCAAAACCAGGTCTTAGGATTTACGCGAGAGCCGATCAGGTTCCTCGTGTCCTTGGAGGACTTGGACTTGCAATCATTTCAACTTCAAAAGGCCTAATGACCGATCGTGAAGCTAGGAAAGCCAACATGGGTGGAGAGATTTTGTGTCATGTTTGGTAGTAGGTTTAGCACAATCATAGGTATAGTAAAACCGGAAGAGGAGAATTGAATGTCTAGAATAGGACGTACTCCAATTGCAGTTCCAAGCAATGTTGAAGTTAATATCGATGGTGACAGGGTAAAAGTCAAAGGACCTAACGGAGATCTTGAGAGGACAATTCCTCTAACTATTTTGATAAGGCAAGATGGTGATACTCTATATGTCGAACGATCTGAAGAAAGTAGATCAGCTCGGTCTCTACATGGGCTAACACGGACACTTGTTTCAAACATGGTAGTTGGTGTAACTAATGGGTTTATAAAGGAGCTTGATATTGTTGGCGTTGGTTACCGTGCAATGCAAAAGGCGCCAAATGAGTTAGAGCTCGCTTTAGGTTTTAGCCATCCAGTCTTTGTCTCTGCGCCAGATGGAGTGAGTTTTGAGGTTCCAGCCAATAATAAAATAATTGTTAAAGGTATTGACAAGGAAAAAGTTGGTCAAGTTGCTGCAGATATTAGAAAACTAAGGAAGCCCGAACCTTATAAAGGAAAAGGTGTCAGGTATGCAAATGAAAGAATTATTAGAAAGGCAGGGAAAGCCGCAAAATGACCTTAGCTAAAGGCTCAGTCAGTTCAAGACAAAAGCGGCATTTTCGAATCCGCATTAAAATTAGTGGTACAACAGAAAGACCGCGTCTCTGTGTATTTCGATCGTCAAAGCACATCTCGGCACAGATTATTGATGATCAAAAAGGAACTACCTTAGTTCATGCTTCGACACTTGAAAAGGATTTTAAAGAAAACAGAAAAAGTGGAATTGAAGCTGCGGGTATTATCGGTGAAAAAGTAGCAAAGCGTGCATTGGAAGCAGGCATAAAAACTGTTGTTTTTGACCGGGGTGGATTTATATATCACGGTCGAGTTGCTGCGTTGGCTGAAGCTGCAAGATCAGCTGGTTTGGAGTTTTAGCAATGGTAGAGGTTCAGTATGAAGAGCGAACAATATTAGTAAATAGGGTTGCAAAGGTTGTAAAAGGAGGGCGAAGGTTTTCTTTTACGGCGTTAATGGTGGTAGGCGACGGAAATGGCAAAGTTGGTCTTGGATATGGAAAAGCTAAAGAAGCAGGATTAGCAGTTCAAAAAGGTATAGAAGTTGCTAAAAGGAGCATGATTGAAGTTCCTTTAGCTGGTTCAACCATAACTCACAGGATTATTGGAGAAGCAGGAGCGGGAAGGGTTCTGCTCAAACCGGCAGCTCCGGGTACTGGTGTTATTGCTGGTGGAGCAGCACGAGCCATTCTTGAAATGGCCGGAATTCACGATATTCTTGCTAAATCACTTGGGTCTTCGAACGGTTTAAATGTCGCTCACGCTACCATGGCAGGGCTAAAGGCACTTAAACGACCCGAAGATGTCGCTCGTCTAAGAGGAAAATCAGTTGAAGAAGTTACCCCAAGAGGCGTGTTGAATGCGTATAGGGAAAGACGAAAAGAAATAGCAGCTTCAGCACAGCAGGAGAAGTAAGTATGGAAAATCAGGTAATTCGGGTCACACAAATTAAATCAGTAATCGGTGTCAAGCCTAAAACTAAGGCTACACTTCGGGCCCTCGGTCTCCGTAAAATTGGAAAGTCAAACGACCTTCCAAATAGACCAGAGATTTTAGGTATGATACGTCGCGTTAGCCACATGGTTAAAGTTGAGCAAATAAGCTCAGAAAATTGATCAAGGAAGTTAGTTAAAAGGTAAAAAATGAAAATTCATGATTTGAAACCAGCTTATGGATCCGTAACGAAAAAACGCAGGGTCGGACGTGGTATTGGTGGACACGGAGGGAAAACCGCTGGAAGAGGGACAAAAGGGCAAAATGCTCGTTCTTCGGTTAGACCAGGATTTGAAGGAGGTCAACTTCCTCTTACCCAAAGAATTCCTAAGCTAAAAGGATTTAAAAACCCGTTTAAAGTAACATACCAAGTCGTAAACCTTGACGATATTAGTAGACTCAACGAATCCACCATAACTCCTGAGATACTTAGAAACAAGGGCCTTGTGCACTCACGGGGAATGGTTAAGGTTTTAGGTAGAGGTGAAATATCCTCAGCTTTAACATTAAAAGTCCACGCAATTTCAGCTTCTGCTCAAAAAGAGATTGAGGCAAAAGGTGGTTCAGTTGAGATTATTCCTGCGCCGTTTGGCCATGGGAGACCGCCAGTTTCTGGTAGTGCGCTTTCAAACCGCTAGAATTTAAGGTTATAATTCAGATAATTCGAATTTGGAGTGACAGGTGCTATCTAGACTTTCTAACATTTTCAAAGTAGGTGACTTAAGAAAGAAAGTTCTATTTACCGTCTTTGTAATTGGAGCCTATCAACTTGGTGCAAATATACCAGTACCAGGGGTTGATGTTCATCAGCTCCAAGCTTTGAAGCAACAGGCACAGAATAACGGTATTCTCGCGTATCTCAGCTTGTTTACGGGTGGCGCTATTACTAAAATGGCTGTTTTCGGGCTAGGGATAATGCCTTACATAACTAGTTCGATCATTGTGCAGATGTTGACAACTGCAATTCCGAAACTAGCTGAATGGAGAGAGCAAGGACCAGTAGGACAGAAAAAACTAACTCAGACTACGCGTTATTTGACCGTTGGGCTCGCAATTATGCAGGCATCTGGGTTAACGTATGCCTTTCACACTGGTGGGATATTCAACACAGGCAGTTCAGTTGATCTTATCCCGGACTGGACATTTCCAAGAGCCGCATTTATTGTTCTGACACTAACGGCTGGAACAGCGTTTGTCATGTGGTTGGGTGAGTTAATAACCCAGCACGGGATTGGTCAAGGGATGTCTATCCTTATCTTTGCAAATGTAGTGGCGACTTTACCAGGTGTTGGAGCGATAGTTTTATCTCAAGCAGGACAGTTTAAGTTTTGGGTGATAATGGCTTTAACTCTTGCAATGCTTGTAGCGATTGTTTTTATGGAGCAAGGTCAGCGACGAATCCAAATGGTTATCGCAAAAAGAATTGTTGGAAGGCGTCAAATGGCTGGTCAATCAACTTATATTCCCTTGAAAGTTAATCAAAGTGGTGTTGTACCAGTAATTTTTGCTAGCTCATTACTGTATATTCCTGTACTTTTGTCCAATATTATTCCATGGCAACCACTCACAAATTTTGTGAAGAATAATTTAGCTTCAACGAGCATAATTTATATATTTACTTATGGCGCGTTGATTGTCTTGTTTGCATTTTTCTTCGTTCGAATTCAGTTTGACCCACAGCTTCAGGCAGAGCAGATTAGAAAACAAGGTGGATATATACCTGGAATTAGACCTGGACTTCCGACAGAACGTTACCTGAGTAGAATTTTGAATCGGATTACGCTTCCTGGTTCACTTTATCTAGCTATCTTTGCAGTCCTACCTGCCATTCCTCTAGTTCTTTGGAATATAAAGCAGGTTCCTTTTTTTGGAGTCACTGTTCTTATATCTGTTGGAGTCACACTTGAGACCCTGAGGCAACTTGATGGTCAACTGGTGATGAGAAACTACGAGAGTTTTCTTAACTAGGTGAACAAGGGGGCATTTGTAGTTGTCCTGGGAAAACAGGGCGCAGGAAAAGGAACTCAATGTGTTCGATTGTCACGTTTTTATGCTGTCCCACATATCGCGACTGGTGACATGCTTAGAGCAGCTGTGAGGGCTGAAACTGTATTAGGCCTTGAAGCAAAGAAATCAATGGAAAAAGGTGAGCTTATACCTGATGAAGTTGTAAATAAGATGGTTGCTGAGAGATTGGACAGAGACGGCGCAAGGGAGAAAGGGTTTATTTTGGATGGATACCCTAGAACTGTTTCTCAGGCAGTACTCCTAGAAGAGATGCTCCTTCCTTTGAGTCTTAACCTAGTAGTTGACCTAGAGGTTCCCACTGGTGTTGTATTAAGAAGGCTTGCATCAAGGAGAGTATGTATTGATTGCCAGGCTGTATATTCGACTTCTCAACCTCCTAAAATTAATTGGACATGCGATATTTGCGGTGGTGAAGTCATCCAAAGAGATGACGATACAGAAGATGCAATTATTAGAAGGCTTACTCTTTATGATGAACAAACTGCACCACTTGTAGACTTCTATCGTGAGAAGTCACTTTTGTCTACTATTAACGGAGTTGGGACTGCTGATGTTGTCCTTTCGAGGGTCATAAAAGCTATTGAATCGAAACTTAGTCGAAACTGACTCATTACAATAGCTATTGTGAACCAGTTGCAACAAAGGAATATTTTGAATCATATAGTATGTGCAAAGCAAGTACGGCAGCGTGGCATTTTTATTGATCGAAAGTTGCTCTCAGGATATTTGTTTTAGAGGACTATTTTTTACGAGTTGCAAATTATGTATTTATATCAAATTGACACGAATAGAAGAACTAGTGAGACTACCTGATGAGAATATTTGAGATGGCTATTAAAAGTGGTATCACTTTTTGGGTGGGTGTAAATTGAGGCGTTCGAAAGATGAGATTGAGAAAATGAGAAAGGCTGGCAAAGTTGTTGCCGAAATTCACGAAAAAATAAAAGAAAAAATTGTTCCTGGAGTTACAACTTTAGAGCTTGATAAAATCTCACGAGACGTTCTAGATAAGAGATTAGCTAAGTCAAATTTCCTTGGATACCATGGTTTTCCTGCCACAATTTGTTCCTCGCCTAACAGCATGATTGTCCATGGAATACCTGGCGGATATCGGCTTGAAGAAGGTGATCTTATATCGATTGACTGTGGCGCGATAGTCGATGGATACCATGGAGATGCTGCGTTTTCAATGGGAGTGGGAAAAGTTTCTGAAAGAGTTAGCAGGTTAATTGATGTAACGGAAAAGGCTCTTTATGCAGGAATTGACCAGATGTTTTCAGGAAATAGATTGAATGAGATTGGAAGAGCCGTTGAAAAGGTCGCAGTTTCTGCCGGTTATTCAGTTGTTCGTGAGTATGTTGGCCATGCAATTGGAACACAAATGCACGAAGAACCCCAGGTCACAAACTATTGGCCGGGCAGCCCAGGACCAATTTTAAGAGAAGGTCACGTTTTTGCAGTAGAGCCGATGGTCAATGAAGGAGGGTATGAGACTCGGGTTTTAGACGATGGCTGGAGTGTCGTTACAAAGGACGGTCTACTTTCTGCACACTTTGAGCACACAATTGCGGTGACGGAATCTGGACCAGAGATTTTGACACGTTTGTAACGTGCTATTATATAAGTTCGCGCTATGTAACGAAGGTATTTGTTATAAAAAAGCGTAAATTTTAGTCTGATGAAGTTATTTCTAAATTATTGTAAATAGCTAAATTAGCAAACTACACGGAGGTATATCTGCAAAAAGCTAAAGAAGAGGCAATAGTGTTAGAAGGTACGGTTGTTGAGCCGCTTCCTAATGCTATGTTCAGAGTTGAACTCGAGAATGGTCATAAGATTCTCGCACATTCGTCAGGTAAGATGAGGATGCATAGAATACGGATACTTTCGGGTGATCGAGTGCAGGTTGAAATAACTCCATATGACCTCAATAGAGGTCGCATAACATACCGTTATAAATAAATTTTAAAGACATTTATATTCCAATTTTAAGAGAGAAAAGATGAAAGTTCGTCCAAGCGTAAAACCGATATGTGAAAAATGTAAGGTGATCAGAAGACACAGAGTTGTAATGGTCATTTGTGAGAACCCACGTCACAAGCAAAGGCAGGGCTAGCATGGCGCGTATTGCAGGTGTTGACATCCCAAGAGATAAAAGGTTAGAGATTGCTTTAACCTATATTTTTGGAATTGGGAGATCAGAAGCAAAGAATATTTGTGAAGTGACTGAGATTTCGGTTGATACAAAAGTTAGAGATTTAACTGACGAAGAGATAAACAAGATCCGTGCTTTTATTGATGAAAACTTAAAAGTTGAGGGTGATTTAAGACGCGATGTAGCAAGTGACAAAAAAAGGAAGATGGACATTGGTTGCTACCAAGGCATCCGACATAGGAGAGGTCTTCCTGTTAGAGGGCAAAGAACACACACTAACGCCCGAACACGGAAAGGACCCAAGAAAACAGTTGCAGGAAAGAAGAAGGTTCGTAAGTAGAAATGGTAATTAGTTAGATGGCGAAACCAGCGAAACAGCAGGGTGGCAGGAAGGCAAAGAAGCGCGAGAAGAAGCATGTTGCTTATGGAGTTGCGCACATAAAAAGTTCGTTCAACAATACGATTGTTTCAATTTCTGATACAGATGGAAACGTTCTGGCTTGGTCGTCGGCGGGCAACGTTGGATTTAAAGGTTCGAGAAAGTCAACTCCGTTTGCTGCGCAAATGGCGGCTGAAGCGTGTGCTAAGCGAGCTATGGAGCATGGAGTTCAGCGTGTTGATGTTTTGGTTAGAGGGCCAGGGTCTGGACGTGAGACAGCTATTAGATCCTTAGTAGCAGCCGGTATTGAAGTTGTATCGACAAAAGATGTTACTCCAATGCCTCACAACGGCTGTCGTCCCAAGAAGAGGAGGAGAGTTTAAATGGCAAGATATACTGGTCCGGTTTGCAGATTGTGCCGACGTGAAAAAGTTCAACTCTTTCTAAAGGGACCCAAGTGTGATACACCAAAGTGTCCAGTTACGAGAAGGCCATACCCACCGGGTGAACATGGTAGGGATAGGTCACGTCAGGGAAGTGAGTACTTAGGTCAGCTGAGAGAAAAGCAGAAGGCACGCCGAATATATGGAATTTTAGAAACTCAGTTTGCTAATTGTTATGAAGAGGCTAACCGTCTATCAGGTATCACGGGTGAGACACTTTTAAGAATTTTAGAAACGAGATTGGACAACGTGGCTTTTAGGGCGGTGTGGGGTTCAAGTAGGAGTCAGTCAAGACAGTTCGTTAGACACGGTCATGTTTTAGTCAATGGAAAAAAAGTTACCATACCTAGTTATAGGGTAAAGGTTGGGGACGTCATAAGCCTTTCAGAGGTGGCAAAATCATTTATTGTTATTCGGCATAATTTTGACACAATTGATCGAGCTGTACCTGCATGGTTAGAAAGGTCTGAAGATAAAACTTCTATAACTGTATTAAATCTTCCTTTGAGAGAACACGTCGACGCTCCAATTCGTGAGCAACTAATAGTCGAACTTTACTCGAAGTAGTTTTATTGAAGATTGTCTAAACAAAAGAGATTTAAAAGTTAGCCGAAGAAAGGGACTAAGGAGAATAAATGTTAATTATACAAAGGCCAACTGTAGAGGCATTGGACGATGAAGTTGGCAATAGACAAAAGTTTGTTGTTAGCCCTCTTGAGCCTGGTTTTGGTCACACGATAGGCAACTCGCTAAGAAGAACGTTATTGTCTTCAATACCAGGTGCTGCAATTACACAGGTAAGGTTTGATGACGCTCTTCATGAGTTTACATCGTTACCTGGGATAAAAGAAGATGTGGCTGACATAATTTTAAATATCAAGGATATTGTGCTGCAGTGCTATTCAGAAGAGCCAGTTACACTAAGACTTGACGTGCGTGGACCCGCTCAGGTCCTTGCTCGCGACATCCAACTATCTAGCGATGTTGAAATACTCAACGGTGATCTTGTAATAGCAACCGTAAACGAAAAAGGTCGAGTTGCAATGGATCTTACTGTCGAACAGGGACGTGGTTATCTATCTGCAGACAGAACAAGCCGTTCGAATACTATTGGTGTAATACCAGTAGATGCTATTTTCTCACCTGTTAGACGAGTAGCTCTTTCTGTGGAGACGACTAGGGTTGAAATGGCAACAAACTACGACAAGCTAATCTTAGATGTTGAGACCGATGGTTCGATTACGCCACGTGAGGCACTTGCCTCAGCGGGCGAAACGTTGAAGAATCTTGTGGGACTGATTGCAAGTCTTAGTGATCAGCCAATAGGGCTTGAATTAGGGGAAGTATCGTCAAGTAACTCATCTTCACCTGATCTGGACCTTCCGATTGAAGATCTTGATCTTACTGAAAGACCTCGCAACTGTCTTAAGAGAGCTCAGATTAATACCATCGGTGAACTTCTACAGCGAAGTGTTGAAGAGTTGCTAACCCTAACCAACTTTGGGCAAAAGTCACTTGATGAAGTAATTGTTAAGCTAGATGAGCGTGGTCTTACGCTCAGAGGGTTTCAGGGGATATAAATGCGTGGTAAGCCAAAAAAAGGTGCAAGATTTGGTGGTGACGCAGCTCATGCTAAAGCAATGATGGGCAACCTCGTTGCGTCACTGATTGCAGCAGAGGCGATTGTCACTACAGAAGCAAAAGCAAAAGCTTTGCGACCTGTTGCTGAAAAAGTAATAACTGCTGCAAAAAGAGGTGAAGTTGCGGATCACCGAAGAGTCGTTGCACTTATTCGTGATAAGGATATGGCGTATAAACTCTTCAACGAAATTGGCCCCAGATACACTGAGAGAAATGGCGGTTACACCAGAATTCTTAAGTTGGGTCCAAGACAGGGAGACAATGCACCAATGGCTCGTATAGAGCTAGTCTGATTTCAAGACGCTGTAAGCTTTGCCTGAAGGCATTGTAAAAATCGCTTCACTCCTTGCCTATGATGGTAGGAGTTTCCATGGTTTTCAGTATCAACCTAACCTTTCTACTGTCGCATCTGAATTAAGAAGTGCTTACTCAAAGGTGTTTGGTCAAGAGTTCGAAATATTTTGTGCAGGCAGAACTGATGCAGGTGTTCATGCATTTGGCCAGGTTGTCCATATCGAATGTCCAAAAGATGGCTTAAGATTTAGCTTGGATGAGATTGATTTTACGAAGATTAAAAAGAGTTTGAACTCCATAGTTTTTCCACATATATTTATAAAAGAAATCGATCAAGTTCCCAATGAATTTCATGCTCGCTATAGTGCGGTTAGCCGAACATATAAGTACTACATTCGAGAGAGTTTTGACAGGTTTCCTTGGGAACAAGGTTATGTTTGGCATATTGGCCAAGAACTTGATCTAAAAGTGATGAATCTTGCTTGTGACAGCTTAATTGGGGAGCATAGTTTTGCAAGCTTTTGTCGCAAACCAAAAGATAAAGAAGTTTCTCTTGTAAGACGAGTTTACGATGTATCCCTTGTCAGAAATGCAAACGATATTCTTGAGTTTACTTTGACAGCTAGTTCTTTTTGTCACCAAATGGTTAGGTCTATTATTGGGACACTCGTTGAAGTTGGATTGAGTAAGATACCTGCCTCAGTACTTAAGAAAGCCCAAAGTCAAGAAGACAGAAGCGCAATAAAGCATATCGCACCTCCAGATGGATTGTATCTTCATAAAGTGCGCTATAATATTACGTCGCCCCTAAAATGGCTTGCTTAAATTAATACAAGAAAATAAGCTTAACGGAATGTTTTAGTGGCAATAAAAGTCTAGGAAATGGAGAATCTTTGACTACGTTTTCCCCAAAAGGTAAAGAAATCAAAAGAGAGTGGCACTTAGTGGATGCAGATGGCATGGTATTAGGTCGCCTTGCAAGTGAAATTGCAACAGTTTTGATGGGCAAGCACAGGCCAGGCTATGCGCCGCATCTCGATACTGGTGATAATGTAATAGTGGTCAATGCGTCAAAACTTGTAATGACTGCAAGAAAAGCAGACAATACTTTTGCTTATCGTCACTCTGGGTATCCTGGAGGTTTGAGAAAAGAGAGTTATGCTGATCTACTCGAGAAGAGACCAGAGGAACTATTGAAAATTACTGTTCGAGGTATGTTGCCAAAAACAAGTTTAGGTCGGCAAATGTTAAAAAAACTTCACGTGTATGCGAGCGACAGCCATCCTCATCAGGCCCAAACACCTATAAAGTTGGAACTGCCTTCAGCAAAAAGGGCATCATAGGAGTTAGAAATGTCACAACCTTTAACACAATCAACAGGTCGACGTAAGTCAGCTATCGCAAGAGTAAGGATTCGCTCTGGGTCTGGAATAATTACCATCAACAAAAGACCTCTAAACGAGTACTTTCCATCTAAAGTGCACCAAGTGTTGGTTACCCAGCCTCTAGTGATAGCAAAGATACATGATACCTATGACGTTGATGCAACTATCTGTGGTGGCGGACTATCCGGTCAAGCCGGAGCATTAAAACTTGGAATAGCTAGAGCAATAATTGAGGTAATACCTGAAAAGAGGCCAGACCTCAAACGTTCTGGTTTTTTGACTAGAGATGCCAGAGAGAAAGAGTCTAAGAAGTACGGACTAAAGAAAGCACGAAAAGCTCCTCAGTATTCAAAGAGATAGTCATTTGTTAAAATTTGGCACCGACGGGATCCGTGGAGTTGCTGACATTGAGCTAACTAATGAGTTTATGCGTTTGCTTGGTGAGGCCGTAGCGTACGTGCTCAACATTGATTCTATAGTAGTTGGTAGGGATTCACGAATATCTGGTTCGTCGCTTATGAAGTCACTAGCAGATGGATTAAACAGTAGCGGAGTTGACGTACTCGATCTTGGAATTGCGCCAACACCAGCTGTGATGAGCGTAGCGAAGAATTTGGGACTTAACTGTGCAGTTATCTCGGCTTCTCACAATCCCTATTTAGACAATGGTATTAAGTTAGTCGGAAATGATGGTTTTAAGCTTTCTCGGAGTGTGGAGATTGAGATAGAGAACTACATAGAAAAGGCAATTCCTAAACACAAAACTTCAAGAATTGGTCGAGTTGCTCAAGCTCAATCCGAACTTCTCTACTGGCGGGATCAAATTAGAAATTCCGTAACGGACTCTTTAAGTGGGGTTAAGACTGTCATTGACTGTGCAAATGGAGCATCTGCAAAATTTGCTTTGCCAATATTTGAATCTTTAGGGGCCGAAGTTTTTGTAATTAACGACTCTGATGATGGGGTATCTATAAATGATCAATGTGGTGCGACTAATTTAGTAAGTCTTGTTGATGCAGTTAAGAAACGTCCAGGATACGTAGGCATCGCATTTGATGGAGATGCGGATAGGATGATTGCAATTGACGAGAATCTTAATGAGATTGACGGAGATTATATTGTTGCTATGTTCGCTGAGGACATGAGAGACAGAAGGACTCTTCAGAAAAATACTGTTGTCGTTACGGTAATGAGTAATTTTGGTTTCTATGAAGCAATGAAAAACAAAGGCATTGATGTTGTTACAACAGAAGTTGGAGACAAATTTGTTTCTGAAGCTCTAATCAAAGATAACCTTTCACTCGGAGGTGAGCAATCAGGCCACATAATAAGACGTGATATTACTTCAACAGGCGATGGAATTTTAACGGCAGTCTTAATGTTGGATTTAATGAAGAGATCGGAAAAATATCTTTACGAACTTCGTCTAAATTCAATGGAGAAATATCCGCAAACCCTGGTGAATGTAAGGCATAGTGGTGTTAGCAGGGAATCTATAGGTAAATTTTTATCCTCTAACGAGTTTAAGTCATTTCTGCACGATATAGAAAGCTCAATTAATAACTCTGGTCGAGTATTTGTAAGGCAAAGTGGGACTGAACCGTTAGTAAGAGTTATGGTCGAGATGACAACACAAGACAGAGCTAATCAAATTGCAAACAGTGTAGCTTCAGAGTTGGAACACATCATAGAAAATAGTATTAGGCTTTAGAATATGTGCGGCATCATTGCTGTGGTTGGAAAAGAACCGGTAGCTAGTCTGATTATTGATGGATTAAGCAGACTCGAGTATCGTGGGTATGATTCTGCAGGCGTTGTTCTTTGTGAAAATGAGTTAATTCGTTTTAGAGAGTCAAATGGAACTGACTCATTAAGTAGATTAGCGACTGATGTAATTCTTAAAGATTGTAAGGCTACGCTAGGAATCGGTCACACAAGATGGGCAACACATGGCAAACCCTCAATTGAAAACGCACATCCTCTTTTTGATTGCAATAATGAATTTGCAATTGTCCACAATGGCATAATAGAGAACCATTTCGAGTTAAAAGAAGAACTTCTAAAGCGAGGTCACGAGTTTACTTCAAATACTGACTCTGAAGTCATAGCCCACCTAGCTGAAGAGTCTGTAGAAGCCGGTAAAAATCTTGGTGAAATACTTTCAAAAGTCGTTTCACAACTTCATGGAACTTATGCAATTGGATTAGTTGGCTCAAAGTTTCCCAACGAATTAGCCGTCGCAAAAAATATCTCACCGTTAATAATTGGAGTTGCCGATGACTTCATTGCTGTTGCGTCTGATATTCCGGCACTTCTAGGCAAAGTGTCGGAGTTTTACCTTGTCTTTGATGGCCAGTGTATTGATATCAAAGATCAAGAAATTAATGTCGTTAGTGCGAATGGTGAAATAACAGATATTTTAAGGACGGAAGTAAATTGGGACCTGAACGCAGCTGAAAAAGGCGGATATGAAACTTTCATGCTCAAAGAGATCCACGAACAACCCTCCGCTGTCGCAGATACCCTAAGAGGGAAAAAGGGACAACTTTCCACTCTAGTCTTTGACGAAATGCGCCTAAGTGCTCAAGAGCTAAGAGATATTGAAAAGATATTTTTAGTAGCATGTGGAAGTAGTTTTCACGCAGCAATGGTTGCTAAGTACGCTATAGAGCACTGGACTCGGCTCCAAGTCGAAATTGATATTGCAAGTGAGTTTAGGTACAGAGATCCAATATTAGATTCACGAACTTTGGTTGTTGGTGTAAGCCAATCTGGTGAGACAATAGATACACTTCAAGCTATTAAAGAAGCTAAGAGATGGAAGTCGACCGTAGTTGCGATTTCAAATGTAGTGGACTCTTCCCTTAGCCGGGAAGCTGACACAGTTCTTTATACAAGAGCTGGACCTGAAGTTGGGGTTGCGGCTACTAAAACATATGTTTCTCAAATTACTGCGTTAGAAATTCTAGCATTAGCATTAGCTGAATTGAGGGGAACACTTTACCCTAGCGAAGTTGACAAGCTTTTTGATGAACTTTCGTCAGTTCCTCTTCTAATAGATGAGACACTCAAGAGTGAGACGACATACAGAGAGATTTCAAGAGAAATTTCTTACTCTAAAGATTTTTTCTTTTTAGGTAGACATGTTGGGTATCCGACTGCTTTAGAAGCAGCTCTCAAGCTCAAAGAGATATCTTATTTGCACGCTGAGGGTTATGCCGCAGGAGAACTTAAGCACGGACCCATAGCGTTAGTAGATGACAAGGTAGTTGCAATTGGAATTGCGACTAAGAATAGACTTTTAGATAAGGTAAAGAGTAATTTAGAAGAAGTAAAAGCTAGAGGAGCTTTAATCGCTGTTGTCGCGTCTGAAGAGTTTACTAAGTACTGTTTTAAAGTGCCTGTTACGCACGAACTCTTTCACCCAATCATCGATATAATCCCTATGCAGTTTCTAGCTTATGAGTTGGCACAGATCAATGGCAATGATGTTGATAGGCCAAGGAATTTAGCAAAGACAGTGACTGTAGAGTAGGTAAGAGAATTTGCATTATGACAAAAGTTTCAGTTGGAGTTGACATAATTGAAATAGCAAGATTTCAAAGGTCGGTGGAAAGGCATCCTCGACTAATAAGCCGTCTATTTAGTGAGAAAGAAATTAATCTAGTTGGAAGGGTTGCAAATCCATCTTTAAAGTTTGCGTCTAGATTTGCTGCGAAAGAGGCTACGTGGAAGGCAATGTCTCTTGGTCTCGGAGGGGTAGACTTTCAGGAGGTGGAGATATTAAAAAACTCTAACGGCAAGCCTTACGTAGTTTTGAATGGAAGAGCTAAAGATAAATTCGAAAGTTTGTTTGGAATAAATATTGACCTGTCAATATCTCACACCGACACGTTAGCAGTTGCAATGGTTGCTATATGCAAAAGGTAATTTCGGTAAGCCATGCGAAAAGTATGGATGAAGAGTTCGCTAAAAATGCCCCACTAAAAGTTCTTATCGATCGTGCAGGATTTGGAGTAGCTCAAGCTTCGATCAAAATCCTAGGATCTTGTTATGGGAAAAAAGTAATTATTGTGGCTGGTCCAGGAAACAACGGTGAAGACGGTAAAGTTGCAGCTTATCATTTAAAAAAAAGAGGCTGCAAGGTTACGGTTTTAAGTCTTGATCAAGTAAGTGGTTTTGGAGAATTTGACTGCGATTTAGTTGTAGACGCGGCTTTTGGGACGGGGCTAAAACGGGAATACGTTTCACCAAGCGTTCAAAGTAAAGTACCAATTTTGGCAGTTGATATTCCTTCAGGGCTTGATGGTGAAACAGGTAATGCGTACTCACATGCTGTTAGGGCAGACGAAACACTAACTTTCCAGGCAATGAAAGTTGGACAATTAATTGGTGATGGACCGAGTTATGCCGGAAAAATTAGAACTTATGACATTGGTTTAGAAATTGGTGAGAGCGAGTATTTACTTGCTGAAGATCGTGATACCTTAAGACTTTTTAAGCCTCTCGACAGGGACCATCATAAATGGAAGAGTGCCTGCTTAATAATTGCAGGTTCTCGTGGCATGGACGGATCGGCAAAGCTTTCTTGTTCCGCTGCTCTTAGAAGTGGTGCAGGGATGGTAAGACATATTTCACCGAATGGATCGCCAGTAGATATGGGTGAGGTTGTTTCACTGCCCGGAGAAGGTAACTGGTCTGAATTAGCAATAAGTGAAAGTGAAAGATGTTGTGTTGTAGGGATTGGACCTGGTATTGGTTTAGATCAGGAGACACTGAGAAAGGCATTAGAAGTAATTGATGAAGTTGAGGTTCCTGTAATCGTCGACGCAGATGCTTTAGCAGTGGTAGAGAAATTCCCAAATGCGTTAGCAATATTAGAGAGAAGAAGAGAACTAAACAGAGAAACTGTCTTAACACCACATCTAGGGGAGTTTAAGAAGTTCATAGAAGAAAATAATGCATTAGACATTTTTAACTCTTTGTTGCACGAATCAGAAAGACTCAGCTCAACCATTCTTCTAAAGGGTGCAACTACAACCGTTGTGGATTCAAAACACTACTTGGATAATCCAGAAAGGTTTAAGAGAGCAGTTTTTGTTCAATCTGGTACTTCTCGGTTAGCAACAGCAGGCAGTGGTGATGTACTATTTGGCCTCATATGTGGGTTTTTAGCGCATCAGTTTGCATCACCGAATCCTTTGACCGTAATCGAAACCGTTGCCCTGTCAGCACAGTTTCATGGGTATTTAAGTCGACTATTTGATTCAGAAGGTTTAATTGCAAGCGATCTAGTTACGCTAATACCTGGTGCATTTGTGAGTTTAATGAGAGAGTTCGCAGGCGGTTACGAGGATAAGCGTGAACTTTAGTCGAGCGTATGCTGAAATAAATCGTAAAAATGTAATTAGTAACATTGAGGTTCTTAGAAGATTTGCTGTCAATTGTGAGATTTGTTTAGTAGTTAAAGCGGACGCGTATGGCCATGGGGCCATTAACATTGCGAGTGTTGCTCAAGATTGTGGGGTGAAAACTCTGGGTGTAGCGACCGTTTCTGAAGGTATTGAACTTCGTGATAGTGGAATTCAAGCGGAAATTCTACTCCTCTCCGAACCGGACCCAGAAAGCCTTGTAGAAGCTGTAAGACACGGACTTACTCCAACGATTACTTCAACGGTAGGCATGAACAAGTTAAGGGATTGTGCCGTAGCTTTTGGTGAACTTATTAAAAACGATTTAATGGTGGAGACAGAGGTAATTCCAATCCATATTAAAGTTGAAACCGGTATGCATAGATCAGGGGCGGAAGAGGAAACAGCATTTCAATTGGTAAAGCAAGTGGAAGCTGAACAACGATTTAAATTAAAAGGCGTTTGGTCACACCTTGCTTGTGCAGATGAGAGAAACAATGCTGCTAATAGTTTACAAATTAATCGCTTTAAGAACTTTGTTAAACTGCTTAAATTTAAGGATCGTAATTCAGTTAAATTACATATTGCAAACACAGCTGGTCTGATGATGTTTAAAGAGGCACATTTTGACATGGCAAGATCTGGAATTGGCGTTTATGGATATTATCCGTCACAAGTAGTTAAAGAACAAGTTACTTTTGCGGGTAATAACAGTTATGGATGTTTGAAACCAGTACTCGAGTTAAAAGCAAAAGTTAGAAAGGTTTCCATGGTCAAGCATGGAGAAGGAATATCGTATGGCCATCAGTTTATTGCAGATAGAGATATGGAAATTGCAACAATCCCAATTGGATATGCGGATGGAATTCCGAGATCACTAGGCAGAAACGGCAGTAGTTACTTTGTAATAATTAATAATAATCCTTGCAAAATTACTGGAGTAGTAACAATGGACCACCTGATGGTGGACGTAACTGGATTGAATGTTAGACCAGATGATGACGTAATACTAATCGGGAGGTCAAAAGACTGCAAAATAGATGCACAAGATATTGCAGATGAGATTGGTACAATACATTACGAAGTTCTTACTCGAATTGGCCAACGTGTGCAAAGAATTGTAGTGTAGAAAGTTTTCAATGAAACAGGATATAAAGTTACAAAAACTAGAACTTCTAAAGGCAGACGCTTTAAGTTGCGTCGCATGCCGATTATATTCGAGCAGAACAAATGTTGTATTTGGCAGCGGGAGTTCTACGGCCAAGATTTTCTTTATTGGTGAAGGACCTGGGCAAGAAGAAGACCTGCGAGGAGAACCTTTTGTAGGAAGGTCGGGTAAGCTCCTTACTCTCCTGATTGAAGAAGAGTTAAAAGTTAAAAGAGAAGAATGTTACATTGCAAATGTAGTTAAATGTCGTCCTCCAGAAAATAGAAATCCGTTAAAAGATGAAGTTTTAAGTTGCAATCACTTTCTTAGTTCGCAGTTAGATTTAGTTCAACCCAGAGTTATCGTCACGTTAGGAAATACAGCTACAAAAGCTGTTCTCAATGTGAAGGATGGAATAGTTAAAGTGCGCCAGAAAACTTACGAGTTTAACGGTTTTAAAGTAGTTCCAACATTTCATCCTGCAGCGGCACTTAGAACAGGTGGAATGTTAATAGCCCAGATGAGATCTGATTTTATCAGAGCTAAAAAAATTATGAATTCTGTCTGAATCGGTGGTTACATGGATGAAGTAAGAAAGACTGCCGTATATGCTACTGAACTGTTGTCTTTGAACCGCCAAGACACCTTCGAGTTTGGTGAAAAGTTTTCCAAGATATTAAAACGCGGTGATGTAATTTGTGTTACCGGCAATTTAGGTGCCGGAAAGACAGTCTTTATAAAGGGAATTGGGAAAGGACTTAATATTCAAGACAATATAACAAGTCCAACGTTTGTGCTAGCAACTAAGTATGAAGGTTCAATCGCGCTTGTCCATGTTGATATGTATAGATTAAACAACGCAAATGAGGTAGAAGGTTTAGGTCTAGATGAAGTTTCATGCGACTCAGTCTTAGCAGTTGAATGGGGTGAGAGGTTTTTAAATGAATTACCTCGTCTGACGTTTCATATAGAAATTACTTCTAAACTAAGCGATGAAGATTCTAGGATTATTAAGATCTCTACTACTGAATACGTAAGGAGCACAGAGATTATTGAAGCATTTAGAGTGGAAGTTGAAAGAGAATCAAAATAGTGAAAGTTCTAAGTATAGAAACGAGTTCATCCTCAGTGTCAGCAGCGCTCATTGTAGATGCCGAGGTTGTTGGGTTTTCAGTAATTAACCTTTCTCAACTCCATGTGGAAACTATAATTCCACTAATCGACTCGATTTTGAAGCTAACTAAGGTTACCAAAGATGATTTGGATGCGGTTTGTGTGGACATTGGGCCAGGTTTGTTTACGGGTTTAAGAGTTGGAATAGTTACTGCAAACACAATTGCGAAGACTCTATCGATTCCAATCGCTGGTATTACTAGCACCGAAGTCCTTGCAAGTTCGGTTTCTGATCCGACAGACCGTCTTGTTATGTCGATTCTAGATGCTAGACGCCAAGAGATCTTTTACGGAATTTATAGGCTTGGCAAAGACGGTCTTTTGGAAAATATTACAGTTAATGTGGTAAACCCACTTAATTTGCTTAGTGAGCTTGACCACCTTGAAAAATATGTTATGGTAGGGAATTTGACGGACGAAGTTATTCAAATACTTGGATCTAATATTGATTACGAAATATGTACTAGTTGTTCCAAGTTTCCATTAGCAGATCGCCTAGGTTTACTAGCAGTGACGAAAAACGAATTTAAAGTTGGCGAAGTCAGACCACTTTATCTTAGGGAGCCCGACGCAACGAAGAGCAAAATGAAAATCGATGGGAATGGGTAATGTTTTTGGCTGACTCGAACGCTGCTTACTACAAGTTAGGTGAAATCTCAATCGTAAAGATGCAAGAGAGTCACATTCCGGAAATCCACAAAATAGAGAAAGTAGAGTTTAACGACCCATGGAGCGAAAGACTTTTAAGAAGCGAACTAAAACTTGATCGGCTGTATCTGGTTGCTGAGTTAAAAGGTGAAGTGGTTGGCTACGGTGGTGTTGGGTTTTTTGCGGGAGAAGCTCATATTCTAAATCTTGCAACAAAGAGCGAGTTTAAAAGAATGGGCATTGGATTATCTATTACAGTACTATTACTTGCTTATTCATCCAAAATCGGCATTGAATCTGCAACATTAGAAGTTAGAGTTTCCAATGATGCCGCAAAACATCTTTATGAGAAAGTTGGTTTTGTGCCAGTCGGTATTCGGCCTAATTATTATGTCAAGGAGAATGAGGACGCATTGATTATGTGGATTCATGACCTTAGCAGCGAAGCTTCTATGAAAACTCTGATTAATTTATTGGAAGAAGCAAACTAGTATGATTAGACTTTTAGCAATTGAAACGTCATGTGATGAAACTGCTTGCGCAGTTGTTGAAAGCAGTGGAACTTTTGACAGCGTATTACTTAAATCATCCATTGTCTCAAGTCAGATAGACTTACACTCATCTTTTGGTGGAGTCGTTCCAGAAGTCGCAAGTCGAGCTCACCTTGAAAGAATTGGAACGGTGACAGAGTTAGCTCTTAAAAAAGGTGATGTAGCGCTCAAGGACATTGATGTCGTTGCAGCGACAATTGGACCGGGATTAATTGGCGCACTCCTTGTTGGAGTGAGCGCTGCAAAAGCCCTTGCATTTTGTTTAGATATTCCATTTGTTGGGGTAAACCATTTAGAAGGTCACCTGTTTGCGCCTTTTTTAGAGTCCGAAAATTCAATTGAGCTTCCTGCCATTGTTCTGTTAGTCTCAGGTGGACACACGTTGTTGCTTGAAATGAAAAGTCCCGGTAAGTACAGGCTAATTGGAGAGACCGTCGATGATGCGTGTGGCGAAGCGTTTGACAAAGTTGCGCGGGGTTTAGGACTTGGTTATCCAGGAGGACCTGAAATTGACAGGGCATCTTTGTCCGGAGACGAAAATAGCGTTAAGTTTCCAAAAACATTAGTCTCTGGGACAATGAATTTTTCATTTAGCGGGATAAAGACTTCAGTGATTAGATACCTTGAAAAAAATAGGTCGGCGAAGGTTGAAGACGTTGCCGCGTCTTTTAGAAAAACGGTTGTTGATTCATTAATTGAACGTTTAGATGTTGGAAGCGATGAAGTTGGAGCAAAATCTATAATTTTAGGCGGCGGAGTGGCAGCCAACTCACTCTTACGTAACAGAGCGCTTGAGTTAGGAGCCAGAAAAGGCATTCCTGTGAAGCTGCCACCGAAAGAAAACTGTACAGATAATGCAGCGATGATTGGGGCTGCAGGGATGTTCAAGTACCTAAATGGGGATTTGTCCGATCTTTACGTTGGGGCAAATTCATCCTTAAAAATGCGGTTTCAGTAAGCTATCTACCTCGATAAATACAAAATATAATTTTTTTTTTAAATTTTTGTTGCAAAGGGGCAAAATCTCTACTACGATTAGCACTCTAGGAGTAAGAGTGCTAATTCTTGGGAAAAGGAGGACAAAAAATGAAATTACATCCATTAGACGACAGAATCGTGGTTAAGCCACTTGAGGCAGAGGAGACCACAGCTTCGGGTCTTGTAATACCAGACACTGCGAAAGAAAAGCCTCAACAAGGCGAAGTTCTTGCTGTGGGACCTGGTAGGAGAGTTGAACAGTCAGGTGATTTAATCCCACTCGATGTTGCTGTAGGCGACACAGTGGTGTATTCGAAGTACGGAGGAACTGAGATTACTGTAGACGGTGACGATCTTATAATCCTATCGAGTCGAGAAGTTCTTGCGAAGGTGACGAAGTAATGTCAAAAATATTGAAATTTGATGAAGAGGCTAGACGAGGGCTTGAAGCTGGAGTAAACAAATTAGCAGATACTGTTAAGGTAACTCTGGGACCAAAAGGTCGTAATGTGGTACTTGAGAAAAAATTCGGTGCACCTACAATTACGAATGACGGAGTAACGATTGCTAAAGAAATTGAGCTTGAGGATCCATATGAAGATATGGGTGCGAAGCTTGTAAAAGAAGTTGCAACTAAGACTAACGATGTTGCAGGTGACGGCACTACGACCGCAACTGTATTAGCTCAAGCAATCGTTAGGGAAGGGCTCAGAAATGTAGCCGCTGGAGCAAGTCCACTACTTCTCAAAAAGGGAATAGAAAAAGCTGTAAAAGCTGCGATTGATTCGATTTCTCAACTTTCAAAAGAAGTTGACTCTAAGAATGAAATTGCTCAAGTTGCTGCCATTTCAGCGGCTGATCAAACAATCGGTGACATTCTAGCTGAAGCTATCGACAGGGTAGGAAAAGATGGAACGGTGACGGTCGAAGAGTCAAATACGTTTGGCATGGAGCTTGAATTTACTGAAGGAATGCAGTTTGACAAAGGCTACCTCTCGCCATACTTTGTAACCGACCAAGAGAGACAAGAGTCCGAACTAGAAAGCCCCTACTTGCTGTTTACAAATGGCAAAATATCTTCTGTGCATGATTTAGTACCAGTACTGGAAAAAGTAATGCAAACAGGAAAACCACTCTTAATTGTGGCTGAAGACGTTGAAGGCGAAGCACTAGCAACTTTAGTAGTAAATAAGATTCGTGGAATTTTCTCATGTGTTGCTGTAAAAGCTCCAGGGTTTGGCGAGAGAAGAAAAGCTATGCTTCAAGACATGGCAGTTCTTACAGGTGCTCAGGTTATCTCTGAGGAAATCGGCCTTAAGTTGGAAAATACAACATTAGATCTACTTGGCCAAGCTCGTAAAGTAATCGTAACCAAAGACAACACTACAATTGTGGAAGGTGCTGGAGGTTCGGAAGAAGTTGCTGGTCGAGTAGCTCAAATTAAGCGAGAGATTGAAGAGACTGATTCTGACTGGGATAGAGAGAAACTTCAGGAAAGACTTGCAAAACTTGCAGGTGGAGTTGCTGTCGTTAAGGTTGGGGCAGCTACTGAAGTTGAACTAAAAGAGAAAAAACACCGCATTGAAGACGCACTAAGTGCGACTAGAGCAGCCATTGAAGAGGGTGTCGTAGCTGGTGGTGGCACTGCATTGGTGAGAGCACGAGCCGCAATTCTTGATGTTGCAGAGAAGCTTAGTGGTGACGAAGCCGTAGGGGCAAAGATGGTGGCAAAGGCTGTTGTTGAGCCCTTAAAGCAGATTGCTCAAAATGCTGGTTTAGAAGGCGCAGTTTGGGTTGAGGCAGTTTCAAACGCAAGTGGAAACATGGGGCTTAACGCATTAACAGGAAAGCTTGAAGATCTTCTTCAGGCGGGTGTCGTTGATCCAGCAAAAGTAACCAGATCAGCACTACAAAATGCTGCATCAGTTGCAGGTCTTCTTTTGACAACGGAAGTGTTAATTGCCGACAAACCAGAAAAGGAATCTCCAATGCCAGCTCAAGGCGGAGCGGGTATGGGTGGAATGATGGGTATGTAGGTGATATTCCGTAAGGACGGAAGTTTAGATCAGCCGGTAGGTTCAATTGAATCCTTGCCGGCTGATTCTCTTTTATGGCTAGAATCGGCTAATGCTGAGATAGTTCGAAAGAATGTTAATTGGAACTCATTTGTGGACTGGCTATCTTTTGAAACTTTAAAACAAAACGGCTCTATAGAAGTGAGACCTGCTTGGCCATCCCCAATCTCTCACCCGATGAAAGAAATAGATGCAGCGGTTTTGGTCCTGGTTTTTAACTCAGAAGCAGGACCAGAAATTCTCTATACTCGGCGAAACCTAAATTTGAGGTCACATTCTGGCCAGGTATCATTTTGTGGAGGAAGAAAAGATATTAATGAATCCCCTATTGAGACTGCACTGCGAGAAGCAAATGAAGAGGTTGGACTAAATATTAATGAGGTCAAAGTTATCGGATCGCTTGATGCTATTTCGACAGTTTCAGGAGAGGCTTCAATCGTTCCGATACTTTCAACCATGGAAAAAGTACCTGCAACCAGTCCAAATCCTGATGAAGTCTCCCGGGTATTTTCAGTCCCGATAACAGATCTCTACGATCCAGCGAATTACCACGTTGAGTATTGGTCACAAAATAAAGTACCGATACATTTTTTCAGCGCAAAAGAGGAGGTCATATGGGGCGCGACAGCAAAAATTACGCTCAATTTGTTAAAAGCACTTGCAAGTTTCTTATTTATTGACTAACCTTTTAATTTGTAAGGGTCATATCAATTTATAATATTTTAATTTTATATGTTTGGTCTTTTCGATTAGGAGGATGAATGAATAAGTTGCGACGAATTAAGTCCGCGTTTGTTATCGGAGTTGTAGCTATAACAATGGTTGGGTATTTTATATCGTTTCTCGGATTGCAACCCAAGGAGGCTCTTGCAGGCTCAATAACACTACCTGGCGGCAAATACGTTGCTATCTCTCCAGTTAGAATCTGTGATACTCGTGTAGGAACCGCTACTCCTTGTTCAGGGTCGCCGATGCTTGCTGGTTCGGTGACAAATCTTGTTTTGCCATCTGCTGATGTACCTTCGACAGCTGATGCAGTGGTCGTTAACGTAACTGTAGTTAGTCCATCGGCCGCTGGGTACTTAACTGTGTTCCCCACGCCCGCAACTGGAAATTCGGTTCCGACAACATCGAATTTGAACTTTAGTGCTGGCCAGACTGTGCCAAATCTTGTAACCGTAGAAATTGGAAGCGGTGCAAGCATTTCAATCGCCAATGAGTCAGCTGGACAGGCTAATTTAATCGTAGATCTTGAGGGCTACTATGAAACTCCTGCAGCTTCTGTTGGGGCATCTGGTCATTTTTACCCTCTTAGTCCATCAAGAATAGTTGACACTAGAACTGGTTCAACAAGTAAATATGCTGGGAGTACTCTAGTAGCAAGTAAAATGCAGAGTATTCAAATAGATGGAGTGGGTGGAATCCCGTCGAGTGGAGTGTCTGCGGTTGTAATGAACGTAACTGCAACGAATACAAATGCAAATGGTGGGTACTTAACTATTTGGCCAGATGGGACTTCGGCACCTGTTGTATCAAATCTAAACTGGTCAGAAGGGCAAACGATAGCAAATAGAGTTATGGTCTCAGTGGGAAGCGATGGGAAAGTTGATTTTGAATCATTTAATTCTAATGCTGACGTAATTGTTGACGTGAATGGATGGTTCAGTGATTCAACTGGCTCGGGAACTTCAGGCTCTCTATTCGTGCCTATATCTCCTCAAAGGCTAATCGATACTCGTACAAGTTCAGCCGTAGGGCCAAATAGCGACATAAATGTGCCTGTTGCAGGTGTTGGAAGCATCCCGCTAGCTTCATCTACCAATCCCCCAGACGCAGTTGTAACTAACGTAACTGAAGCGGGTTCAACTGTGCCTGCTGGTGGCTACTTAACTGTTTATCCAGGAGATGGTTCTGCCCCTCCCATCAGTTCTGACCTTAACTTTAGCTCATCTCAAATTGTGCCAAACATGTCAGTTACAAAACTTGGCAAAGGATCGATTAATGTTTACAACGCTCTAGGGAGTACTCAAGTGGTTGTTGACGCAGACGGATACTTTACTGCAGCTTCGATCGGGACTGACAACGTAAGTGTTATAGGAAATACGACAATAACGCCGAGTGCTTCTTCACATGAGACAGTTACCGTTTTAGTAACTACGCCAAATGGTTCACCGGTTTCAGGTGATCAGCTTTCTTTTTCAACTACAAATGGTGTGTTAGGTTCTTGTGGCATTCTCAGCACGGGGGTAACTCCAACGACAGGGTCTAACGGTGAATTTTCTTTCACTTATACCGCTTCAACTGTGGCTGGAACATGTGATATTTCCGTAACAGATTTTGCGTCCTCTGGAAGCGGTCAGCTTATAATTTCACAAGCTCTAAACCCGCCAGTTGTTGGATTTGGAAGCGCATATGTAAATGTGAATTCTGGATCTTCCCAGATTACAATTTCACTTTCATTAACTCAAGATGGGCAGCCAATTAGCGGTACCGTCAACTTGGCACTTACAGGTGTTCCTGCAGCAGCTTGTGGAACTTTGTCAACTAAAACTGTAGCTATTGGAATATCAGGATCTGGAACAGTGAATTATACTCCTGGAGCTAGTGTTGGTGTTTGTCAAATTACTGGAACTGATTCGAGTTCACCTTCAATGAGTGGTGCAGAAGTAGTAAATCAAACGATAGCTGGAGCAACTTCAAGCTATAGTGTTTCAATTAAGTTGCTAAATGCATCGCTTCCCGCAGATGGGATTAGTTCAACTACCGCGACAGTTACTGTAACTGACAAAAACGGAGTACCAGTTCCGAACGATCCAGTTTCGATTTATTCTTCAAGTGGGTGTGCGGTACTTTCTTCAAATGGATTGGGTACTACTAATTCAAGTGGTCAGGCTATTTTCAGTGCGACAGCTAGCATCGTCCAAGGTGGATGTTCACTCGATGCAACTGAGGCTACTACTGGAGGAATGGGAACTTCAAACTTAACCTTAACTCCTCCTCCTGCAACTGTTTCTGTTGATGCTGGTGCAGTTGCAATACCTGCTGACGGGACAAGTACTACATCAGTGTTAGTAACTGTTACAACGGATACAGGTCCACTTACTCTTGATTCCGTTGCACTGAGTTCGACATGTGGGACCCTGTCAGTTTCATCAGGAGTCACAAATCAGGAAGGTCAACTTAGCGCAACACTTACTGCCCCAGCCGCTTCTGGACTATGCGTGATTACTGCAAATGAGTCTGCTACAAGTATGAGCGGTGAAACAACGGTTGCTGCAACTTCAGCGACACAGTTAAGCATTGTTTCTGTGGCTCCAGCTGTAGTTGTGGCTGATGGATCCTCTACTACAGCTGTTTCTGTGACTGTAATGAATGGCGGATCGCCAGAAAATGGTGCTACGGTAGGAATAAGTCTCGTGTCTGGAGTAGCTTCAGGATGTGGAAGTTTATCTGCATATACTGCAATAACAAATTCCTCAGGGGTTGCAAGTTTTACCTATAAATCTTCTAAAGTTATGGGCAACTGCGCAGTAACTGCTGAAGAGAGTTTAAGTGGTGCAATTGGATTTGGGAGCATAACTCAGCTCGGGCCACCAAACCAAGTACTTATTTCAGTTAATGGATCATCTCCATCTCTACCTTTATCTAATGTTAATGCTAATGATCCTGCAGACCCTGTAGTAATTAGCGTTGAAGATGGATATGGCAATCCAATTGGTGGTGCAGCCGTGAGTATTACACCATTAAACGTAACGAATAGTGTTTATACGACAGCTAGCTGTGGAACGCTTGGAGCAGTATCTGGTACGACTGCAAGTGACGGAAAGTTCGTGACTACATATACTCCTATCCATGTTGGTTTTTGCGCATTCCTCGTGACTTCACCAGCAACTCCTGGTGCATTGAATGTTAACTTGGTCACTCAAGCATCGTATCCAGCATCTGTGAAGAATACAGTTACAGTAGTAAGATCTACCCCGAGTGTATTGGCATCTGACACGAGTATGGTAAATATGGAGGTGCGAGTAACAAATCCTTCTGGAATTCCAGTTGTGAACGATCCTGTCTTAGTAATTAATCCTTCAAAGCTGCCAGCTTCGTTTGGCGGAAATCCGGCTTGTGGTGGAGTGCCATCGGGTCTACAGTTCTTTGGAGCAGGCGTTTCACCATTTATTACGAATGCAAATGGGATGGTCACAGTTCCGTACCAAGCATCAACCTATATTGGTAACTGTAACTTGCTTACAATTGAAGCGGTATCTGGAAGTGGTGGGCTGGCGTCATTTGGACAAGTTGCAACTCCTCCGAGTGCAATAACTCCATCTTTTTCTGTAACATCGGCTTCGGCAGTTGTTGCTGGAGGTGCAATGGTGCCAGTTACTTTAACGGTAAATAATGGTAGTGCTGGCGTTGAAGGGGATGGAATTTCAATAACTCCAGCTGCTGGCTCGTCTTGTGGAAGCATTTCTAGTAGCTTCATGCCTTATACTTCGGCAAAAGGTCAGGTCACTTTTGACTATACTCCATCTAGTTCAGTTGGGTTCTGTGATCTTACATTTACTGAGTCATATACGAATGCTACTTATGTATATGCGTTGCCTCAAGTTGAAGTTGCTACGTCAAGTAAATATTCGGTGTCCGTTGTAATATCAGGATCCAATGCCAACGTTACTGTTGACAACGGAAATGGTGTTGGCATTGCAAATGACCCACTTTCGATTGTACCTATAGGGTGCAGTGGTGTAACAGTTGGATCATCAACTGGAAGCACTTCAGCAAATGGGACATTTACGGTTTCGTTTAGTGGAACCCTGGGCAGTGGATGTGATATTTACGTTACTGAAGCGATAACTGGGGGATCAGGCACAGCTGTTTAAATTTAACGAGTAATTACCTCTTCATTGGTACCGCACGAGTCTCTCGTGCGGTACCCTATTATGTAGTGAAGTTTTTCCTTTGAATGCGGATTCAAGGGTGATTGCGAGGAGGTTTTATGGCTGAGGTCGAAATAGGTATTGGTAAGTCAGGTAGGCGTGCCTACGGTTTTGATGACATTGCGATTGTGCCGTCTAGACGGACGAGAGATCCAGAAGACGTCGACATAACCTTTGAAATAGATGCTTTTAAGTTCGACTTGCCTCTTTTGGCTTCAGCGATGGATGGAGTTGTAAGCCCTGCGATTGCGATTGAGATTGGTCATCTTGGTGGAGTGGGTGTGCTTAACTTAGAAGGTCTTTGGACGCGGTATGAGGATCCAGAGCCAATACTTGATGAAATAGCGACATTAGAGCCTGAAAAAGCTACGGCAAGAATGCAGCAGATATATCAGGAACCTGTAAAAACCGAACTTGTAACTGAACGGATTAAGCAGATAAAAGATGCGGGAGTAGTGTCTGCGGCTTCAGTTACCCCCCAGAGAACTGAAGAGCTGTCAGCTGCCATTATGGAAGGCGAGCTCGACCTACTAGTAATCCAGGGCACAGTTGTATCAGCCGAGCACGTATCTAAATCTGTGGAGCCTCTGAATTTGAAACGATTCATTAGAGACTTAGACTTGCCAGTAATTGTAGGGGGTTGTGCTTCTTATCACGCTGCACTACACCTTATGAGAACTGGAGCAGTTGGTGTGCTTGTTGGAGTCGGGCCAGGAAATGCCTGCACGACTCGGGGTGTCCTAGGAATTGGAGTCCCACAGGCTACAGCTATTGCCGATGCAGCTGGTGCCAGAATGAGGCACTTGGATGAAACAGGTGTTTACTGCCACGTAATTGCTGACGGTGGAATGAGCAGAGGCGGCGATATTGCTAAAGCATTTGCTTGCGGAGCAGATGCCGTTATGTTGGGATCTCCATTGGCGCATGCCCATGAGGCTCCCGGTAGAGGCTTCCACTGGGGAATGGCAACTTTTCATCCAACCCTTCCACGTGGAGCTCGTGTCAAAGTAGATAGGCGAGGAACACTAAGAGAAATTCTGCTTGGACCAGCACACGAAAATGATGGTCGTATGAATTTATTTGGTGCACTGAAGACGTCAATGGCAACTTGTGGTTATGCTTCAATTAAAGAGTTTCACAAAGCTGAAGTGATGGTGGCTCCTTCTTTGCAGACTGAAGGGAAAGCACTTCAGCGATCGCAAGGTGTAGGCATGGGCAGCTAGTTGGATAATATTATTTGGCCAAACAGGCCTGTCTTAATTGTAGATTTCGGTGCTCAGTACGCTCAATTGATAGCTCGAAGAGTTCGAGAGGCGCATGTGTACTCTGAAATTGTCAGGCCGATGAGTGCACAAGAGCTGATGGATTTTAATCCTGCTGCGATCATATTTTCTGGAGGTCCAGAATCTGTTTATGCAGCTAATTCGGTTGATATTGATACTGAAGTGTATGACCTAGGCATACCAATTTTAGGAATATGTTATGGGGCACAGTTAATAGCAAGAGACTTAAATGGCGTAGTAGGAAAAACCGAAAAAGGAGAGTACGGAAGGACTGAGATTCATCTAGGTAGCAGTTCGAAGCTATTAGGTTCAGTACTAGAGGGCGATAATGTTTGGATGAGCCATCGAGATCATATAGTGTCGATGCCACCTGATTTTAGAACTGTAGCTCAAAGCGACCATTCTCCAGTAGCTGCTTTTGAAAATGATCAAAAACTCTTATACGGGGTTCAGTTCCACCCAGAAGTTGCACATACTGACCATGGTCAAGAGATCATAAAGTCATTTCTTTTTAAGGTGGCAGGTTGCTCAAGAAATTGGACTTCGACCTCAGTAATTGAGACGGCAATCGATCAAGTTAGATCTCAGGTTGGGGAGGAGAAAGTGTTGTGCGCACTGTCTGGTGGAGTTGATTCAGCTGTTGCTGCCGCATTAGTCAATAGAGCTGTTGGTTCGAATCTAACGTGTGTGTTCGTTGATACTGGTCTAATGCGTCAAGGTGAAGCAGAAGAAGTAGAAGCTGCATTTACACGCGATTTTAAGACGGAATTTATACATATAAATGCAAAGGACAGATTTTTCTCTCGATTAAAAGGAGTTCGAGACCCTGAAGAAAAAAGGAAGATAATTGGAGAGCTTTTTATACGTATATTTGAAGAAGTAGCAAATGAGAAGGTAGATGTTAAATATTTAGTTCAGGGGACACTTTATCCAGATGTTGTTGAATCAGGACCTGGAAATGCGTCAGTCATAAAAAGCCACCACAACGTGGGAGGGCTTCCTGATGATATGAATTTTGAGCTAGTGGAGCCACTTCGCAGGCTTTTTAAAGACGAAGTGAGAATAGTTGGTAGTGAACTTGGGCTTAGTGATGAAATCGTATTTCGCCAACCGTTTCCAGGACCAGGGCTAGCTGTACGGATTGTAGGGGAAGTGACACCAGAACGTGTCGGGATAGTCAGAGCAGCCGACGCTATTGTTTTGGATGAAATTAGGCGAGCTGGACTTGAGAGAGAACTTTGGCAGGCTTTTGCTGTGCTAGCCGATGTTAGATCTGTTGGAGTGATGGGCGATGAGAGAACGTATGCTTACCCCATAATATTAAGAGCTGTTACCAGCGATGATGCAATGACCGCTGATTTTGCACGTCTTCCTTATGACCTACTGGAAAAGATAGCATCAAGGGTTATATCCGAGGTAGATGGGGTAAATAGGGTAGCGTATGATATCACGTCAAAGCCACCTGGAACTATTGAATGGGAATAAAACCGGCGGATGAAGAAGTTTTTGGTATAAACTGGTAATAAGATTATCTTGACTAAATTGAGGGTGAATGTTAGGCAAAAAGTTAGAGAAGTACGACACGTCTGAAGCTGGGGCAGAAGTATGGATGAAAGATGGTCTTTGTAAGGACCTTGACCCAGACATATTTTTCCCAAGTGACGGTGCAGGTGTTGAAGTCGCAAGAAAGATATGCCGCAAGTGTGTAGTGAAGGAACACTGCCTTGAATATGCACTGGATAATCGCATCGACCATGGGGTGTGGGGAGGTTCTTCCGAGAGAGAAAGGCGAAGAATTTTACGAGTTCGACGGCTGGAAAGACTTGCATCAATTAATTCTCAATAGTACAAGTGCTTGAAGCAGTCATAAATGTGAGTGAGGGTAAAGACGCTCAAGTTCTCGAAAAACTTAAGAAAGTCTGTAAGGAAAGTCTTTTAGACGTACATATTGACAAGTGGCACAATCGAAGTGTATTTACCCTAGCAGGTGAAAACTTAGAACAAGATGTTCGTCAACTGAGTATTAGTGCAGTTGCACTTTTAGATATAGAAAGTCATAGTGGGGTTCATCCAAGATTTGGTGTAGTTGATGTTGTCCCATTTGTACCATTGCAAGATGGTTCAGATGTCAACTTAACGGAAGCTATTTCAGCACGAGATACTTTTGCGAAGTGGGCTTGCGATGTTTTGAACGTTCCAGTTGGGATATACGGTCCTGAAAGGTCGCTTCCTGAGTTGAGACGTCTGTTAAGAGGAGGTTCCAAAGTTGAATATGAGCCAAATCACGTAAATAAAAAAGCAGGATTTATTTGTGCGGGCGCAAGGCATACCTTGGTTGCTTATAATGTCTGGCTTGATGGAATTGTTCTCGAGGATGCAAAAGAGATAGCGTCTTCGATACGATCGGACGAAATAAGAGCGCTAGCTTTGGAGGTTGGGGAATCTATTCAGATATCTTGTAATTTAGTTATGCCTTGGGTCGTTACGCCTGTGTTGGTGTTCAATGCAATTAAATCTATGACACATGACATGGGAGGTGGAGTACTACGTGGTGAGGTTGTCGGCCTTATACCAAATTTTGTACTTAGGAATTTAAGCAAAAAAGATCTTAAATTATGTGGTATAGAGGATTTTCATATTTTAGAAAATCGAGTGAATGCTATCAAGTAGTAAAAATACCTAAAAATAGGTGAACCCAGCATTTAGCCAAATGAGTTGCAATTTGAGTCGGATGATATAAGTGAGCCCAACTCATTGTAAATATATCAAGTTCCTCTTAAAGCGTACGTATTGCTGAATTTTATGCGACTTGTATTTAGGCCAGACTCGTTGATTTCACCGGCGTTTACGGCCTGTTCTAGAAGCCTAACAAGCTCGGGATCGAATTGAGTGCCAGCTTTATCTCTAAGTTCTGCTATCGCCTGATCCAGAGGCCAAGAAGACCTATATGGTCGAACGTGGGTGAGGGTGTCAAATACATCTGCAACTGAAGCGATTCTCGCTTCAAGTGGAATGTTTTGACCTGAGAGTTTATTTGGATAGCCTGTTCCATCAAATCGTTCATGATGACATAAAGCAATGTCTCTAGCGACATTAAGAAGCCTGTGCTCACTACCTGATAGGAATTCAGCTCCTAACGTTGTATGGGATTTCACTATCTCAAACTCGTCATCGCACAATTTTCCAGGTTTTAGAAGAATTGATTCAGGAATCCCAACTTTACCTAAATCATGAAGGGGAGCTGCTTTTCTCATGATCCTCACCATTGATTCGCTCATGCCACAGTCGTTTGCAATTAACGCTGAAATATCCCCAACTCTTTTTGTGTGCTCTTTGCTTTCATCATCACGGTACTCTGCAATTTGGGCAAGTCGTTCAAGTATTTCAATTCTAGCAATATCTAGTTCAAGTTCACGATCATGAATATTTTTTTCAAGTGACTCTGACTTTAACCTCAACTGCTTATATTGAAATTTAGATTGCGCAATGTTTCTGACTCGCAGGAGAACTTCTTCTCTATCTAGTGGTTTAGTTAAATAATCTATTGCACCTTTTTCAAGTGCTTTGCGCATTACTTCTTTATTCGCATCAGCAGTTACTACTATTACGGGCACATAGTCCGTATCTTCTTGCATTTCTCTAATCATGTCAAGAATTGCAAACCCATCTAATGTTGGCATGTGGAGGTCAAGGATCATTAGATCTGGATTCCACTCGGACAAGTCTAAAAGCGCCTGTCTCGGATCAGTTTGACCATATATGTTGTTATAGCCAGCCAATCTTAGGAATTTTTCTAGAAGGAGAACGCTTTCCTCTTTGTCGTCAACAATCATTATGCGTGCCGATCTTAAAAGAATAGGAACTTCTGGTACGTTCATGAATTTTCTCCCGTCTTTTTACACTTACCTTAATTGGAGTATATGCAGCGAATATGTTGTATACTTCCTTTTTCGGCATGAAAAGAGAAATTCTTTAAATTTTTGAATTTTTGCTATAAAAACTGAACTATCAAAAGTGTTACCTTAGTCTGTGGTTAGCATGGCACATTTTAGTTTTTAGGAGTAACTTAGGCAGAAGCTGAGATTCTTATCAGAGATCTCGCCCGTCGAATTCTTCTTCTTTCTCTTTCACTCATTCCGCCCCAAATCCCGAATTTTTCGCCGCTTGATATTGCATACTCTAAACATTCTGGCTTGACAACGCAACCCCTACAAACCTCTTTTGCTTCGCGCGTCGAGGCTCCTCTTTCGGGGAAAAATAGGTCAGGATCAACTCCCATACAGTTTGCTTTTCTTTGCCAGGTCATGTCGTGGGCTCCGAACATTAGTGCTACGTTAACTTCCATTTTCTGCCTCCCATCGTGAAGATATCACGGTTGTAATTACATCAATGTTATCTTGACACGAATTGAAGAAAATATCAAGTGGTTTCACGCACAGTGCACATATATTACTACTTAAAGTGAGAATATGGCCAAAATATGCGTTTTTTGTGTTACCGGCGACTCAAAAAGTCAACTAACACATATTTACCAAGATTTTCAGGCGTAGTAAAAAATGCTCTTCCTTTATTAAACCGCGTCATTCTTTCGATAAATTCTTTCAAATGTACTGAGTCGTCCAGCATAAAAGTGTTTATCCTAATATTTGCTTTTGTTAGACGTTTTACTTCCAAAAGCGTTGCCTTTACGGTTTTTGAAGTTGGTGGATAGTTAAAATATACTTCGCCACCGTCTTCAATATGTGCTGTCGGTTCACCATCAGTAATGAGTATTATTTGTTTATTCCCGTACTTTTTTTCTAAAATCTTTCTTGCAAGTCTGAACGCGTGTTCCATATTGGTTCCATATGCAAAGTCCCATGTAATTTCTGGAAGTTTGTGGGGTGGGATCTCTCTAGCAATCTCCGAAAATCCGACTATTTTTATAAAATCATTGGGGAATTTTGATGATATCAAAGAGTAGAGTGCCAATGTCACTTTTTTTGCTGCCAGAAAGTTATCTTTCATTGGCATTGAAAGAGACAAATCAACCAAAACGACCGTCGACGAATGTGACATCATGTCGGTCTCATCGACTACAAAGTCCTTTGCGTTAATCTCAATTGGAGTCCCCACGCCTCTCTTTATTGAGTTCCTTAAAGTCTCACCCAGGTTTATATGGAATGGAGTGTCGAAATCATAGTTTCGAGTAGAGCCATTCTTCTCCCCACCTACCCCAAAATTCTTTAAGAAATGACTATTTAACCTGTCTTTTTCTAGCATCACAAACAAATCTTTTAATGCTTTCGAACCAATTTTTGTGAGCCCTTTCGGTGTTAAAGATAGCTTGTCCCCACGCCGTTCTATGAGACCTTCGTTTTGCAGTTTCAAAGGCAATTTGCTCAAAGTTTCAATAGAATTGGATATTTGTGTCCCTGCTAATCTACTCACCTCGTTAAAGTCAATTTCTAGGAGTGCCCCAGGGTTTCTTGCGCCGGCAAGTAACTTCTCTAGGTCTTTCAGTTTTGCAATGTCTGCAATTAAATGACCTGCCTGTGAAAGCCTAGAAGATCCTTGAAAATTATAATCACTCAGTAGTCTATTTTTGTCCTGAAAGACTTGAAGGTTTGCGTTTAGTCTTGAAACTTGCCAGCTCAAATCCAAGTCATTTAAGAGTCCATCATTAAGTTGTTGGAATCTATCGCGTTCATTAGGTGTCATTGCATCAAAAAGAGCCGACATGTTTTCCATCTGAGTAATCAACATTTGAATCAGCTCCTCCAAAGTTTTTGGGTTACCCGGGAATAAGTCGCCAAAGCACTTCATAAATTCTTCAAAAGAGGGGTTAAGGGTTTGATTGTTGCCCCTTTGTTCTAGCATGGTATTTAGAGTGTTTATGCACTCCTTGATCCTATTGAGTGTGTCTTCATTTGAGTTTTCTATGAATGAACCAAAGTTGTCTAAGTGGGAGTCAAGAATATCTTTTCTTAAATGTTCTCTTAACTCTATGAACTCATTCTCAGCTAAATCTGAATTAAATCTGTAGTTGTTTAATTCAGACATCCGAGACGGCAAGTCGTATGGCATCAAGTCAAGTCGCATCAGTGCCATCTCGAGTGAGTCGGTAGAAATTCCCCTGCCTAATTTATTGTCGATGTTCTTTGCATTGTGAATGTCAATTTCAATTGAACTCTTCTCAGCCTTTAGAATTTCTTCAAGTTTATCTTCAATGTTTTTAAAAATGCTGTTAGGATCCACTGCATGTTCTAGTTTGAGACGTTTCCTCTTGATTGACTCGACAGCCTCTTCAAGACTCAGCACCCTCTTGCCGTCCTTAGTAGTCAGACCGGATTGGAGGAGTCTTCTAAGTGCTGCCATTATATCTCCGTGGAAGAGGAGATCATCGGTAATCTCCTCTAGTATAGTTTCAGCATCCAAGTCGTACTCATCCTCGGCACCATTTCTAGTGCTGTAAGCAAACGTAATTCTTTTTTGAAATTCCATTAAAGCTTTCTCGAATTGCCAGATGCTACATCGCGAATTCTAAATACAGATCCGTCACCTGAAGAGTCTCTGTTGAGTCTCTTTGCGAGATAAAGACCTTCTAAAATTAGTTCGGCTGCACTAGCTATTTCGGCATCATCAGGGTTAGCGTCACAAAGAGTCTCAGAAAGAGCTTTTAGTGATGAGAATTCACTTAATGAAGTTATGTAGGATTTTGAAGAAAGCTCACTTGATGTTACGAAAACTTTACCGCCGTCAAATTCGCTGATAATTAATCCCAGGTTTTCAGGCGGCACAGTAGCTTTATAAACACTATGCACAGCACTTCTTAAGAGTTTTTCGATTATAGTGTCGCTCTCGTCTTCATCGAAGGATTCAATTTCAATTTTGCCAGTTGTAGATGGAAGAAGTGATTGGAGGTCAGATATCCTTGGAACCGCAGTTAGCTCGTCGTTAGCTAGTGACCTTCTTACAGAGTTTGCCACTACATTCTCATAGTTTGTGATAGACATTCTCACAGACACACCACTTTGCTGACTTACATGGGGGCTAAGACGAGCTAGCTGACTTATCGTAGCGATAATTTCAGTTATGAAGCTAGGGACCTTTACGATTGGCTCTGACACAAGCGGTTGACTAGATTCAGCCAGTATTATTGAGGTCTCAAGTGCAATGTCTTTAGGGTAATGCGTTCTAATCTGTGATCCAAAACGGTCTTTAAGTGGCGTCACGATTCGACCTCTATTTGTGTAGTCCTCTGGGTTAGCAGATGCTACCAAGAAAATATCGAGCGGAAGTCTGACGTTGAATCCTCTAATTTGTAGGTCTCTCTCTTCAAGGATGTTAAAAAGACTTACTTGAATGCGTTCACTTAAATCTGGAATTTCATTTATGGCAAAAATACCGCGATTTGTTCTCGGAATTAGCCCAAAGTGAAGGGTAAGTTCGTCTGATAGGTATCGTCCTTCAGCAACCTTAACAGGGTCAACCTCACCTATTAGATCGGAGACAGATGTATCTGGAGTTGCCAATTTTTCGCCAAATCTCTTTGATCGATGAACCCAATCGATTGGAGTTTTTTCTTTAAGCTCATTGACTAGTTGTGTTGCATACTTGGAAACGGGATTGTAGGGACTATCGTTGATCTCCGAACCTTTTACGATTGGCATCCATTCATCAAGAAGTTCGACGAGTCCTCTGGCTAACTTTGTTTTCCCTTGTCCACGTTCACCCAGGAAAATAATGTCATGACCCGCAATAAGTGCGTTGGTAAGCTGAGGAAGGACTGAATCATCGTATCCAATGAATCCTTTAATTATAGGAAGTTTTTGCCGAACTCTCATGACAACGTTCTTTGCAATCTCTTTTTTAACGCTTAAAGGAGCCCAACCAGAGTTCTTGAGATCTTCTAATGTATTCAGGTCCGGTTTTAATGTCACGTTATTAGCATATGCTCGTTGTAGTTGTAAAGTTTGATTGCAGGTATAAATCATATTACCAGGGAGTAACTTGCTATGGCTGAAATATTGTCTTTCCCGAAGGTTTGTGTTCGCTCCTAGAAAAGTTGGCGGCAGACAAGTTTCAAGTTAACGATTTTAAGACTTGAACAGATAACTAGCATATCGGCATAATTCGAGCTATTTTTACGTAGCTAGCGATTGGTATAGAGTTCTTTTGATAACAGTTAAGACATTAAACTTAGAGGCTATGAATCTAATATTTTCTCCTTAAGAAGTGATAAATATTGTAAAAATCTTGAGGCGTTAAGTGCTGTGACCTTGATATATCAGTAAAATGAATTGATTTTATTGGCCCTATCTTTACAAAGGGTATGATTTTGCGCTACGGTATTAAATTGGTGACAGTTACAAAATCTAATCCAGAAAATGTTGGTACAAAAGTTTCGTTGGGCGGCGTAAGAGGTGGGCCTGACGTAAAAACCCTAAGAAAGGATATATGGTGGCTTCCTCAGGTTGCATCAGGTATTGGGTTAGCGTTATTCGTAATTTACGCGACATGGACCGCTTTTAGGAACGGAAATTACTACGATGGAGCACACGGTAGAGACTACCTATCGCCGTTCTACTCGCCATGTTTGGCATCAAATTGCACGTATAAAACTGCATCAGTTTTAGGGACATGGTGGAAACTTTCTCCTGCTCTACCTATACTTATTTTCCCTGCTGGTTTTAGAGCAACTTGTTACTATTACAGAAAAGCCTATTACAAGTCTTACTGGCTTTCACCACCAGCTTGTGGTGTTGCCGAACCGCACAAAACTTATTCTGGTGAGACGAAACTCCCTCTAATTCTTAACAATATCCACCGTTATTTTTGGTATTTTGCCGTAGTTTTTGCCATAATTTTGACGTGGGATGCAGTTGCAGCCTTTCGATTTGGAAACTCAGTTGGAATGGGGCTAGGAACATTAGTATTTATTGTTAATGCAGCTTTAATTTGGCTTTATACCCTATCCTGTCACGCTTGTAGGCACCTTTGTGGCGGCCACGTCGACCAGTTCTCAAAGGCAAAGATAAGGCACTGGTTTTGGAAGAAAGTATCGGTGCTAAACCCACACCATATGTTGTTTGCCTGGTTAAGCCTGGTATGGATTGGCGTGACTGATTTCTACGTATACTTGGTTGCATCTGGAACAATTCATGATCCGAGGTTCTTTTAAATGGTTAATGCTTCAATTGAAACGCATGAGTTTGATGTTGTAATTATAGGTGCTGGGGGCGCTGGGCTTAGAGCGGCGATCGAATCTATCGATTCTGGCGCAAAAACTGCGATTGTCTGTAAGTCCTTACTTGGTAAAGCCCATACCGTCATGGCTGAAGGTGGAATCGCTGCAGCACTTAGGAACGTCTGGAAAGAAGACAGTTGGCAAGTGCATTTTAGAGATACAATGCGTGGCGGGAAAATGCTAAATAACTGGCGCATGGCTCAGCTCCATGCTCAAGAAGCACCAGATCGAGTAAATGAACTTGAAGAGTGGGGTGCATTATTTGATAGAACTAAAGATGGATTGATTCTCCAACGAGATTTTGGAGGGCACAAGTATGCAAGGCTTGCTCACGTTGGTGACAGAACTGGGCTTGAATTAATCAGGACGTTGCAGCAGAAAGCTGTAACTACTGGTGCAGAAGTATTTATGGAAGTTAAAATTGTTGAACTTCTACACGATGAAAATGGCGCAGTCTCCGGAGCGCTTGGGTTCTATAGGAATAATGGATCCTTCGTTCTATTTAAGGCAAAATCTTTTATACTCGCTGCAGGTGGAATAGGAAAATCTTGGAAATTTACTTCTAATTCATGGGAATCTACGGGAGATGGTCATGCTTTAGCACTCTGGGCTGGAGCTGATCTAATTGATATGGAGTTTGTCCAATTTCATCCCACAGGAATGGTGTGGCCGCTTTCAGTAAAGGGATTACTTGTCACCGAAGGCGTCAGAGGTGACGGAGGGATATTAAAAAACTCTGAGGGGAAAAGGTTTATGTTTGAATATATCCCTCAGATGTTTGCCGCTGAAACCGCTGATAGCGAAGCTGAAGGCGACAGGTGGTATGAAGACAAAGCAAATAACAGACGCCCACCCGAACTACTTCCTAGAGATGAAGTTGCCAGGTCTATAAACGCTGAAGTTAAAGCTGGAAGGGGGTCTCCTCATGGAGGCGTTTTTCTAGACATTGCATCGAGACGCTCGCCTGAGTACATCAGGCGCAGATTACCGTCAATGTACCATCAGTTTAAAGAACTAGCTGATGTAGACATAACAGTAACACCAATGGAAGTTGGTCCTACTTGTCACTATGCGATGGGTGGCGTCAGAGTGGATCCTGATACAGCCAAAGCAACTGTGGAAGGGCTGTATGCAGCTGGAGAGGTCGCCGGAGGAATGCACGGTTCAAACAGGTTGGGTGGAAACTCACTTTCAGATCTAGTTGTATTTGGAAGACGTGCAGGGCTAGCAGCAGCTCAGAGTGCATTAGAAAAAGGCTCCTCGAAGTTAAGTGAGTCATTAGTTGAAGACGCTTTAAATAGAGCATTAAAACCACTCAATAATCCTGAAGGTGAAAACCCTTACACTATCCAGCATGATCTCCAAGAGACAATGCAGGCCTTGGTTGGAATTATTAGAACAGAGAGCGAGCTTGTAGAAGCTGTTGAAAAGCTGGAAGAGTTTAAGGAGAGAGTAAAAGGAGTTGGAGCAAAAGGCGGTGTTAAATTCAATGCGTCTTGGCATACTGCACTTGACTTGAACTCGATGCTTACAGTTTCTGAAGCTTGTGCCAAAGCAGCCTTAATGCGAAAGGAAAGTCGAGGTGGTCATACGAGAGATGATTATCCAAAGGCAGACCCAGAGTTTGGAAAAACTAACCATGTAGTTCGGTTACAAGGTAATGATATAACAGTTACACCTGAACCACTTCCAGTTATGCCTGATGAACTGGCTTCGCTGTTTGAGGGAGCCGCCCAACCAACCGGTATTACTGAGTCGAAGGAGGTCAAGTAGTGGCTGACTTAGTTGTAAGACTTTGGAGGGGAGACGAGAACGGTGGAGAGTTCATTGAATTTAAGATTCCCGCTCAAGAAGGAGAGGTAGTACTAGACGTTGTTCATCGTATTCAGGCTACTTTGGCTCCTGACCTTGCTGTTCGATGGAACTGTAAAGCTGGTAAGTGTGGAAGTTGTTCAGCTGAAATTAATGGACGGCCTCGGCTTATGTGCATGACTCGTGTTAATCAGCTTCCAGAAGGTGAACCTATCGTCATAACTCCGCTCAAGACGTTTCCAATTATCCGTGATCTCGTAACTGACGTATCTTTTAACTTTGAAATGCTCAAGAAAGTTCCGGGATTTAAACCAAAGCCTCGTGAAGCCGATGGAACTTACAGAATGTACACAGAGGATGTTGAAAGAGGCCAAGAATTTCGAAAGTGTATTGAGTGTTTTCTTTGTCAAGATGTTTGTCACGTAATTCGTGATCACGAGGAAAATAAAGAACATTACGCTGGACCAAGGCTATTTGTTCGATATGCCGACCTAGAAATGAATCCTCTCGATACAAACGACAGAAGGCAACTTCTTGTAGAAAAAATGGGGTTAGGTTACTGTAATATCACTAAATGTTGTACTGAAGTGTGCCCTGAACATATTCACATTACTGACAATGCAATTATCCCACTTAAAGAAAGGGTTGTCGATGATCGTTATGACCCTATTGCTTGGCTCGGTAAAAAGATTTTCAGGAAAAGCAAAAAAGTTGAAACAGATGCGAAATAATCTTAAATCTCTACTAGCCTATAGTTTGTGGTAAACATTTTCGATGATGAATGGTTTGAGTTAGCTAATTCTCGCCTAAAAAATATTAGAGTAGATCATAATCTTGAAGCTGAATTTCAGATTAAAGACGGCAGTGAAAGCATATTCAAGTATCGCGTCGTGGTAAATAATAACCAGATCCAAATTGTTAAAGGTGGTTCAATTAATTTTGTCCCTATATTTGCTTTAGATTTAGATACCGCACGTCAAATAAGTAGGGGAGAGTCTGGCCCAAGTGAAGCAATAACGGCTGGCAAAGTGAAGATATTAGGAAATATTGATCAATTAGTTAAGTCGGCAAGCATATTTGAAAAGGTAATGCTCGAGGTGCTTAAGAATGAATCCATATCTCAAGGTGAAACTATTGGTGAGTCCTCAAATCTTCGAGAGGTAGCAGACACAAAGGAAAATGAAGACATTCAAGATAAACCTTTGCAAAAAAATGAAGAAAATAAAGAAGAAAATAAAAATGAACTCCATTTAGCTGAAGCTAATTATAAAGATAATCTAAGGCCTTTAGATCATCAAGAATTAGATGAGAGGGTCATTAATGCGGTTAAAGTAGATCAGGCTACTGAAGAAAACGCAACAAACGTGAGTAAGGAGAGATTTAGCATGGAAGTTCTTTCAAGTAGAGTTCTATTAAGACCTACAAATTTAGAAAGATCAATCAAATTTTATAGAGATGACCTAGGGCTAGGAGTTGCAAGAGAGTTTGGTCAAGGGAAAGACAGAGGTGTCGTATTTTACCTTGGTGGTGGATTCTTAGAGGTTTCAGGAGTTGGATCAGGGGCAGGACCAAATCTGTCTGTCTGGTTGCAGGTCAGAGATATATATGAAGTTGAAACGGAACTCAAGAAAAGAAACGTTCTTATTACTAGAGGTCCCCGCAAAGAACCTTGGGGTTTAATGGAGATGTGGGTGAGTGATCCAGATGGCGTAAGGCTATATATTGTCGAAATTCCTGACGACCATCCACTCAGAAAGCGCGACGAAACTTTTAATTAAAAAGTATGGGCGATATAGGTAAGATCAATTGTCATAGCTGGTAGGGCAGGTTACGCCAGTTCCTTTTAGGCCACAGTAACCGGAAGGGTTTTTGGCTAAATATTGTTGGTGGTAGTCTTCAGCGTAGTAAAAAGGCAGGTCGATCAGATATTCAGTTGTGATCTTTTTAAGGTTATTTTTGTCGAGTTCTGCTTGATACTTTAAGCCGATTGAGCGTGCAATCTGAAGTTCTTCTAATGTATTAAGTATCAATAGGCTTCTGTACTGTGTGCCTATGTCGTTACCCTGTCTGTTTTTTTGTGTAGGGTCATGGGACTCAAAGAAAACTCTTAAGAGATCTTGAATTGACACCTTATCGCACTCAAAAACAACTTTAACAACTTCAGCATGGTTGGTTTTGCCTGTACATACATCTTCATAGGAAGGATATTCGATAGTTCCACCTGCATATCCTGCTGCAGTGACGTACACCCCCTGAAATTCATAGAATACTCTTTCGGCTCCCCAGAAACAGCCCATTCCAACAACTAAAGTTTTTGTGTTCTTTGGGTATGGAGGATAAATGTTGCGTTCATTTACGTAGTGTTTTACATTTTTGGTAGTTACACTGCGGGAGTCTATGTTTTTGAACATTAAACCGTTAAGAGGTCTCTTGCTCCAGTATCAGACGAAGGGTGACGTAATTTCGACATCGCCCGTGCTTCGATTTGGCGAATTCTTTCACGAGTTAAATTAAATTCTGCTCCGACTTCTTCCAAAGTTCTGGGTTCTCCTCTGTCAAGGCCAAATCTTAAGCGGAGAATATCTCTTTCTCTCTCGTCAAGTGGCGCTAATAGTCTGGATATTTCACTTGGCAATAAAGCAGTTGCTGCAACTTCAAATGGAGATTCAGCGGCTCTATCTTCGACAACGTCACCTAACTCAGCATCTCCATCTTCTCTAAGGGGTTCAGAAAGGGAGAGTGGTTCAGACCTAAACCGTAGAGCTTCAATTAATTTATCTTCAGGAAGTTCTACTTCATTTCCCAACTCAATTAGTGAAGGAGGACGTCCAAGTTTTAACTCAAGGCGCGCTTGAGCTTTCTGGACTCTCGTTAGTGTGTCACCTGCATGTACGGGAAGCCTAATCGTTCTACCAGTATTGGCAATTCCACGAGTAATTGCTTGACGAATCCACCAAGTTGCATAAGTAGAAAACTTGAATCCTTTTCGCCAGTCAAATTTCTCAACTGCGTGCATCAATCCTAAGTTTCCCTCTTGGATTAAGTCTAAAAGAGGTAGCCCTGAAGCTTGATATTTTTTAGCAATTGAAACAACAAGTCTCAAGTTTGACTGAACGAAAGCTTGCTGAGCATCCTCGCCATGACGTAGAGCTCTTTTAAGTTCTCTTTTTTTTGCTGGAGTAAGTTCTTTGCCCTTTTGACTAAGTTCTTTTTCAGCGTTAAAGCCGGTTTCGATATCCTGGGCTAGCCTGACCTCATCATCCTTACTCAGTAGTGGATACTGTCCAATATCTGTTAAGTAAAGTCTTACTAAATCCTCGTCGTCTCTTTCGACACGATCTTTAGCCACCTATTATCCTCCGGTATTTGCGGTCAAAACCCGCAGTAGTCTCAGTGCACGTTTTCGTGCTGTTAACTTATTGTTCCACAACTTTGTATTTAAGACAAAAATTGCTTATAAGCAAAGTTTACTACCTTTGTCAAGTATTAATATCAAAATTTGGAAATTAACTGTTATCTTAGTTATGTTTACCTATTGTGAACGCACGGTTATTGTCTCAAATAGCTGGTTTTGGGAATTTTGTAGAAAAAGTCTGGAATTCATGGCTGTTAAAAGTACTATCGTACATCATTAATGATTAATATATTTTGACACACTCACTAACCTCAAAACGCGGCCTAAATAACTCGTAAATATGTTTAGTTAAAACTACTAGCGGAGGTGTGCTTGAATTATTTATCTCTATATAAGTTGTGCTGGCGCCTTGTATGTGATCACGAATTCTGACTGTCTGAAAAGTTTTCAAGAAAGGTTAGCTCATATGTCAACTCAACCTTTAATTCACTCAGGACTCTCATGACATTGGTGTATGTTCCAAAATTAAAGTTTAAATTAGATATGAAATCACTAAATTGAATGAGGAAGTTGGCAATCTCTTTGGTAAATTTTGATAATTCAAGGTTTTGCACCTGCAAGCCATTCGATTTCAGAGAGTTTACATTCAAATTTAAAAAAAGCTCGCTTACATTATTAGTTATGTAGCTGTTTTTTGTTGCAACAAGGTCCAATCTGTTCAGATCAGGAATACTTAGTGGAATCATTGAAAAAAACTGCTTTGCGTTAATTAGGTGTTTGAATGCAAAAATGTGACTTAGATTAAATAGCTCGATAGTTTTGTCCCCAATGTCATTTTCTTCTTCTGTGAAAAATGATTTACTCAGTATTTCTTCAAGTCTCTTGTAAATTCGATATATTGCAATTTCAGTTTTAACGGTATCAGCACAAATTTGGGCTACCTGAGTGATAGATGCGTAACTGCTCAGTGGGGGTTCTTCGTTAGTCTGCATAGTTTATTCCTGCTAGTTCACTGTTTTAATGTCTACTCAAGGCCGATACTTATTTGTTATTGGAACCCTCCGGTCTTTCCCGAACGCCTTTGCAGATATACGTACACCTGGAGGATTTTGGCGTCGTTTATGTTCAGCTTGATCAATAAGGCGTGCAATTGAATTGACAATGCTTTGATCGTAGTGTTTAAGTGTAGCATCACTAGGTGACTTGTCGTAATCGATAAGTTGTTTTAATATAGGGTCAAGAATCTCATAAGGTGGAAGTGATTGGTCATCGCGTTGATCAGGGCGTAGTTCCGCGGAAGGAGCTTTTGTTAGGACGTTCTTTGGGATGAGAGCTACTTTGTTAGTCGACACCTCCCGTTCATTTCTGAATTGACAAAGCCTATAGACATCTGTTTTGAAGACATCTTTAATTACAGCAAATCCTCCAGCAGAGTCCCCATATAGTGTGGAGTAACCAACGGCTAACTCACTCTTGTTACCAGTCGTGAGGACAAGTTTTGACATTGAATTAGATATTCCCATAAGGATGACACCTCGGATTCTACTTTGAAGATTTTCATGGGCAAGCCCAGAAATGTCTGATCCAAAAAGTTTTAAAAATAACTTTTCAAAACTCTTCTGTACGTCCTCTATTGGGGAAATCCGAAGCTCAATACCTAAATTTTTTGACAGCTCTTTTGCATCTGTTATCGAGCTTTTTGAAGAAAACTTTGAGGGCATTGCTATTCCTAAAACTCGATCAGGGCCTAAAGCGTCACGAGCAATTGTGGCAACCAGAGACGAATCAATTCCACCTGATAGTCCAATAACTACACCGGTAAAACCATTTTTCTCCACGTAGTCTCTCGTTCCAGTAATTAGAGCTTCGTAGATCTCTTCGTCTTTTTCTAAAGTGGGGCTAACTACTCCACCAAAAAAGTCTGAATTTGGTCTACCTCTAAGGGATACCGCTACTTTCTTTGATATCTTTCTTTCTTTCGATTGTAATGGAGTTTGCTCAGTACTTATATTTAGATCTACAATCTGTATGTTTTCCTCGAATTGGGGAAGTAGGGATATTAAATCTCCTTTGGAATCAAGTATCATGGATCCCCCGTCAAAAACGAGCTCATCTTGTCCACCAACTTGATTTACGTAAACTATCGGGACATTTGATTCGAGAGCTCTATCTCTTAAAACCGATTTTCGAGTTTCTAATCTTGAGGCTAAGTATGGTGAAGCATTAATGACAAATATAAGTTGTGCTCCGAAATTAACAGCTTGTACAATTGGCCCATTTTCAATCCAGGCATCTTCACAAATCACGACTGCCGTATTAATTCCGGCAATAGTAAAAATTGGAATATCTCCTGAACCTGGTGTAAATGTCCGTTCCTCATCGAACACGGAGTAGTTCGGGAGTGTTCGTTTATGATAGCGACCGAGTATTGATCCATCAGCAACGATAGCTGAAGCGTTGAACAAACTTTTTAAAGAACTCGGTAGAAGGTGCTGATCAAAATCTTCTTGGTCGGATTTGTTGTTTTTTACTTCGTCTTTTTCAAGTTCAATATATTCATCTTCATCGTTACTATGTTCATTCAGTGTTGATTTCCCGTTTGAGGTTAGTTGATCTTTCCTAAAAAGTTCTGGATCATTAGATTCATCTACGAATCCAAAAATTGCTGCACACCTTTTAGAATTTGAAGCTACGGTTTCGACAACTTGCAAATTGTCTTTAACAAATTGTGGTTTTAAGACGAGATCTTCAGGAGGGTAGCCAGATATTGCTAATTCGCTAAAAACCGCAACGTCACACCCGCTTGATTCAGCTTGTTCAAGGGCTATCAAAATTCGTTTCTTATTACCATCCAAATCGCCGACGGTGAAATCTAGTTGGCAAAGAGCTACCCTAATAAGTGACATTGCAGCTAGCTTCCTTTTTAAGTGATGTTGGTTTGGTTAAGCATATTGCAAAATTGTAATAGGTAATTTTAGCTTTTAAAAATCTCAAGCCAAAGCCCATTATTTAGATGATTCTGTCGTCTGAATTAAATGCTGAAGCAGCGTTTTCGGGACTCAATTGCAACAGATCTTCGTTTATCAAACTTGCGAGCCTTCTTTTCTTGTCGTAGCTGTGACCAATCGAAGCAAAAAGTTCCTGTCGCCGTTTCGCTTTATCGCCACTTAGATCAGCGCTAAAACCACATATGTTGATAGCAAACTTGATGTCACCTATCATCGGAGCCCGACCAAAGTATGATGATCTTTTCATCGCTACAACTACGATTCCGTCAATTGCATCGTGCAGCGACTCGTCCTTGCCCAACTTTATATGGTGTTCAAGGTGTTCAGCCAACTTAAGCGCATAGCCAAGATCTGGTCCTGGCGATCCTAACCATTTCCCACGTGGCTGTCCTGGTTTTTTATTAAACCGTAACTCACCAGTGCGATAGGGAGACCATCGTCGAGGAACTTCAAGTTCATCTATTGACCGCAGTCGACTAGTTTCTGAAATCGGAGCAAAGTTTGGTTGAGCCATATCTAGATATTCTACGCCTAAATTATGGGTCGACGTGACGTAGAAGACCGTAAACTATCGCATCTAAAAGGGCTTGCCATGAGGCTTCGATTATATTTTCAGATACTCCTATAGTTGACCACGTCTTGTCGCCGTCAGTTGTATCGATTAAAACCCTAGTAGAAGCTCCAGTACCATGAGATGAATCAAGTACTCTGACTTTGTAGTCCGTAAGATGAAGGTGTTTAAGATCCTCAAAAAATGGTTCAATTGCACTTCGAAGTGCTGCGTCAAGAGCATTAACCGGGCCATTTCCTTCTTTTGTTGCCACGATTCTATCCCCTTTGACATGGACTTTTACAGTAGCTTCGCAGGTAAGGTCACCTTTGGTGTGAGAGCTTTCACTTGATGTCCAGTCAGCGATGACTCTAAAAGATTCTACTTTGAAAAATTCCTTCATTAGTCCTGCTGCTTGCCGCATCAATAGTTCAAAGGACCCATCTGCCGCCTCGTAGTGATAGCCAGCGTACTCTCTCTCTTTAAGGTCATCCAATATTTTCATAAGAGATTGATCATCTAGATTAAAACCGAACTCATCGGCCTTAATTTTTAGTGTTGCCTTTCCCGACATTTCACTAACAAGATACCTTGTGAAGTTTCCTACCTGTTCAGGTGCAACGTGTTCGTAAGTGTCAGAACGTCGAGCAAGTGCAGAAGTATGAATGCCACCTTTATGAGCGAATGCAGCGACTCCAACATACGGCTGTTGCGGACTTTGGGCAATATTAATAATTTCTGCAATGTGGTGTGCAACTGGAGTTAGTAATTTTAATTTTTCATTCGGAATTGTTTCAAAGCCCAGTTTAAGTGACAAATTCGGAATCGCAGTACTTAGATCTGCATTCCCAGTTCTTTCGCCGTATCCATTCACGCACCCTTGAATGTGGGAGGCACCAGCAAGGACAGCTTCGATGGTATTTGCAACTGCACAACCACTGTCATTGTGACAGTGAACACCAAGGGAGCTGAAGTGTTTTGAGACTTCTTTAACTACGTCTCTAACGTATTGAGGAAGAGAACCTCCATTGGTATCACAAAGCACAAGGCTCGAAGCACCTGCTGAACTTGCAGCATCGAGAACTCGTAACGCGAAGTCTTTGTTTGCTTTAAATCCATCAAAAAAATGTTCAGCGTCAAGGAGAACTTCAAGTCCATACGAGGTCAAGTAGTCAACCGACTCTTTTACCATCGCGATTCCTTCTTCAAGTGTCGTTTTAAGCGCCTCAGTGACGTGCATATCCCATGATTTTGCAACTATGCATACAGATCTCGTTTGAGCGTTTATAAGGTTCTTTAGAACGTTGTCCTCGCCCACTTTTATGCCAGCTTTTCGTGTCGAGCCAAAAGCCACAAGTATAGAGTTTTGCAAGTTCAATTCAGTTTTAGCTCGCTCAAAAAACTCTTCATCCTTTGGGTGAGCTCCCGGCCAACCACCTTCAATGTATGTAATTCCTAATAGATCAAGTTGTTCGGCAACTCTTAACTTGTCAGATACTGTCAGAGAAAGGCCTTCTTGTTGGGATCCATCTCTAAGTGTTGTATCTAGAACCTGTATAACCCTTGAGTTCATTTTACGAATTCCAACCAACTTTGAAACTCTTTAACCTCTCCTTTTACACATTTAAAATAAGTGTCTTGTAGGTCTTTTGTGATATCACCCGGAGTTCCAGTTCCAACAGTTCTATCATCAACACTTTTGATTGGGACAAGCTCAGCTGCGGTACCAGTTAGGAATGCTTCATCACAAGTGTAGAGATCGCTTCTTACAATTGCGGCCTCCATCGTTTCGTATCCATGGCTTTTCGCAATGGTCATAATAGAATCTTGTGTTATTCCTTCAAGTGCGCCTCCGAGTGAAGTTGGTGGAGTTATGAGTTTTTTGTTCTTAACGATGAATATATTTTCACCAGTGCACTCACTGACAAAACCTTGTGGGTTTAGCAAAACAGCTTCATCGTAACCAGCGTGTATTGCTTCAACCTTAGCTAGGGCGGAGTTCACGTACATACCAGTTCCTTTTGCGGCCCCAGGCATTGCGTTGGGATCGTGTCTTCTCCAAGATGACACTTTGACTCGAACACCATTTCTAACGCCTTCATCTCCAAGGTAGGTTCCCCATGGCCAGGTTGCAATTGCAACGTTTACTTGACAAGGTAATGGATTTAACCCCATTTCTCCGTAGCCTAAATATACGATTGGCCTAATGTAGCCCGAGTCAATGTTGTTTTCGCGAACTGTAATTTTTGTGGCATCTACTAAGTCAGATTCGTTAAAAGGAATTGTAATTCCATAGATGTGAGCTGAATTATATAGTCTTCGAATGTGGTCCCTTAATCGGAAAATAGCGGGTCCATCCTGAGTCTTGTAAGCACGGATACCTTCAAATACTCCGACTCCGTAGTGTAAAGTATGGGTTAAAACGTGGATTTTTGCGTCTTCCCATGGAGTAAGTTCACCGTCCATCCATATATATTTAGTTGGAGTTATTGGCATTTGCTACCCTTTCTGCGACTCTGTCGCCTATCTCACTTGTTGTTAGCGCTAGATCTTTAGTTGCTAAGATTTGAGATTCTACTGTAACGGCATCTGTAATTGTTTGTGCAATTGTTTCCTCGCCGAGGTGGTCCAGCATAAGTGCAGCTGATTTAATTGCAGCTAGCGGATTTGCTTTTCCAGTTCCTTTTATGTCGTGGGCTGCACCGTGGACTGGTTCAAAAAGTGACGGGCCAGTCTTTTCCGGATTTAAGTTTGCTGATGCGGCAAGTCCAATCCCACCCGTTACGGCGCCAGCTAAGTCTGTCAATATATCTCCAAATAGATTGTCTGTGACGATAACGTCATACGCAGTTGCCTTTTCAACCATATATATGCATGCGGCATCTATATGGTTGTAAGCTGTCTTAACCTCAGGAAACTCTTTTGAAACTTCGTCGAAAGTTCTTTGCCAAAGTCCTCCTGAGAAAGTAAGAACGTTAGTTTTGTGAACTAAAGTTAGGTGTTTTCTACGTTTCATTGCTAACTGAAACGCAAATCTTACACATCGTTCAACGCCAAAACGTGTGTTAACCGAACCTTGTGTAGCAACTTCAAATGGCGTGTTTTGTCTGAGCAAACCGCCTTCACCCGCGTAGGTGCCTTCTGTGTTTTCCCTAACCACTGCAAAGTCAGCGTCTTCTTGGACGGAGCCTTTAGGAGCAATAAAAGGTCTTAAATTGATATAAAGGTCAAGAGAAAAACGAAGTTTTAAAAGTAGGCCTCTTTCCAATAGTCCTGCAGGAACATCCGTGGACCCAATTGGTGGACCAACTGCTCCCAGCATGATTGCATCGAATTTTCGAAGCGCGTCTAACTCGTTTTCTGGCAGAACTTTGCCGTCTTTTAAATACCTTTCAGCACCAAGGTTAAATTTCGTAGCTTGAAAATCAACCCCTGCAGCAGTAATTACCTTAAGAGCTTCTTTGACGACTTCTTCCCCAATACCGTCTCCTTCGATTGTAGCAATCTTAAATGTCAATTCTCTATTCTCCAATTTACATAACTTCTATGTAGACATATGCTTAAAAGTCACCTAAAGCATGACTAAAGATAAAACATAAGTCCATCTATATCACTAAATTAAGTTAACTCTTGTTTTCCAGGTGAAACCGTCTAAAACCGTAAAAAATCATAAAAAAACCGCCCAATTTTTTGGACGGTAAAGTACGCAGAAATCTGCGTACTCAAATAATTACAATTATTTCAGGGAATCTATAATGTTTCACTACCTTATATATTGCCACATTTTTAACATTGAGGCAAATAAAATTGGTCTAAAAGGCTAAATTGCTGTTTAACGCATTAAACGTAACCGAAAGAATCTAGGTAGTTATAAAAAACTCCTGCATGATGTCGTGGCAAACTGTAGCATGTTAACTGTGAGTGAAACACAGTTGACTAAAGAAACGTATGAGCGTTTGAGGCAAGAGCTTGAAGGCCTTAAAACAAAAGGCCGTATTGACATTGCAAATGCAATTGAGCAGGCTAGAGCTCTTGGAGATCTATCTGAGAATGGTGACTACCATGCAGCGAAGGATTCTCAAGGGAAAATGGAAGCAAGGATTAGACAGCTAGAGGCTATGCTCTTAGATGCCACAATCGTAGATTCGTCAAATCTTACTGACGATACTGTTTCGACTGGTTCTATAGTAGGAATTAGATATAATGGCGATACTGAAGTTGAGTATTACCTAGTAGGCTCAATTGAAGAAAAAAGGGAAGACGTATTAGTCGTATCCCCACAATCACCGCTCGGGAAAGCTTTAATTGGTCATAAAATAGGCGCAAAAGTGATCTATGAGGCACCAAATGGAACTTTAGAAGTTGAAATTGTAAGTATCCGCTTATAGAAACTTTAGATGCGTTTATGTAGGTTTCTCAGGTTCCTAGGCAACTCTTTGCAGTAAACGGATTTATTTCAGAAATTGTGGCGGGCAAACTTTAATTTAGAGTAAAATAATTAAATCTTATGAATACTCGAATGATAGGTGACGCTACAGTAAGTGAGATTGGGTTTGGTGGTATGGCCCTATCCATTGAAAATAGGCCTGATGAAGGTCAAGCGATCAAGACAATACACAAAGCTCTAGACAGTGGCATTAATTTAATAGACACTGCAGATGCGTATTGTCTTAATAGTGAAACTGAACACGGTCACAATGAAAGACTGATCTCAAAAGCACTTGCAACTTGGAATGGTGATGCTAGTTCTATTTTGGTTGCAACAAAGGGTGGCAAGAGAAAGCCTCAAGAGGGGGTTTGGCCAATAAATGGTAGACCTGAGTACATAAAAGAGTCCTGTGAATTAAGTTTGAAAGCATTGGGTGTTGATTGCATCGGGCTATATCATCTTCACGCGAAAGATCCAAATGTACCATATGTAGAATCTCTTGGTGCTGTGTCTGAACTTATTAGTGAGGGTAAAGTTAGACAAGCGGGAATTTCAAATGTTGACATTGATATGCTCACAGAAGCCCTGGGTATTCTTCCAGTTGCAAGCGTTCAAAATGAACTATCTGCGTTAGAGAGAGTATCGTTAGATGTCGTAGAGTACTGCACTATGTTTGGCATAGCATTTCTTGCCTATAGCCCTTTGGGAGGGGCATCGAGAGCCAAAGAAATAGGTGTTAAAATGCCGGCCCTTCAATACATCGCTGGTACTCATGGTGTGTCGGCACAACAAGTCGCTCTGGCATGGCTTCTAGCGCAATCACCATTAATCATTCCGATACCTTCTTCAACTAAGGAGGAAACAGTTCAGGAAAATGTCGAATCTTCAGAAATAGTTCTTTCAAATGAAGATATTTCTATGATAAACGATGCAATAAATATCTAAGTTAGTTTCCTGCCTTTCGGCATTTTAATCCTTCAGTCGTTTAAATTTGGAATCTTTTGGACATAAAATTTTTACCTACTGATACCTTCACTGATAGTCAGTGATTAAAAATGTTATGTGGAATTAAACACAGGTGAATCGCATTCCATTGAGAAACTATTATTTTTAAAAGATTTAAATGTAACAAATGGATTTGGAATACCGTTTGGATTAGGACCCTCTTTTGATCAAAACCATTATTTTGGCCAAAATAACTCGAGTGAGTTTAAGTTTTCACCTCCCCAACGTCCGATTCTTGCTTTAGGGCCTTCGAGGTCAGGGAAATCGTCATGTCTTATTGTCCCATCAATTATTAGTTCTCTTGGGCCTGTTGTTTCGACGAGCACTAAAACTGATATTGTTGAGGCAACTCTTGGGACGAGATCACTTGGTGGAAAGTGCTGGATTTTCGATCCTACAGATAATCTTTGTAGTGGGCGACTTGAAAATTATGTGTCCACAGGTATTTTGACTCCGCTTCGGTGGTCACCAACGGATTCATCGAAAACTTGGGAAGGGGCCCTAAGAACTGCCCATGCTATCGTTAGTTCGACTGGAAGATCGGTACTTGGAAGTGATCAATCGCATTGGAACGAAAGAGCAGAAGCTTTACTAGCGCCAATACTATACGCAAGTGGGATTAAAAATTGTGGCATGGATGAAGTCATAGGTTCAATTCTTACTAGAGATTTGAATTTTGCTACCGAAGTCATAACTCAAAATTCACAAAACTCGATTGCTGAAAAAGTGTTAAGGGGGTTGCTTCAGACTGAAGATAGAGAACTGTCAGGTATTTTTTCGACTGCTGCTGGGATTCTAAGTGCTTACCGATCAGAAAAGGTCATAAATTCATCTAAAAATACAAACTTTAGCGTTAAGAATTTTGTAAAGTCAGGTGACACTCTTTATATAGCTTCTGATTCTGATGACCAAAGCAGAATTGCACCTGTAGTTGTGAGTTTGCTAGAAGAGATTAAGACCGAAACTTATAAATACCATGCTGAACTCGATGGAATGGGTTTACCATCGAACGACTTAAGGCGAGCACCAGTTTTGTTCGCTCTAGATGAGTTTGCAAATTGTGCCCCTCTTCCGAACATAAGCGGTCTTATAGCTGAAGGTGGAGGACGTGGTGTGCTAACACTTGCTTGTCTTCAGGACTTATCTCAGGGTGAAGCTCGATTTGGAAAAGAGGCAGAAGGATTCTTAACGCTATTTCCTGTTAAAGTAATTTTTACAGGCGTGGCGGACAAGAAAACACTCGAGTCAGTCTCACTTCTTGGGGGAGAAGTGGACATGCCTACTACCACGTTAAATAAACCAGTTGAGCAAAAAGGAAGGGCGGTTAGTAAAGCGCTGAATGCTTTTGGTATTCCATCTAGGCTTGGGATCAAATCATCCGCATCTATTTCGGTGTCCTTTAGAAAGGAGCCAGCTTTGCCAAAAGACCAGATTGCAAGAGGGGTGAATGGACACGTATTGGTTATAGTTCCAGAGTTGAATCCGTATTACGTGCAATCTATCCCTTGGTATGCAACGAGTCCATTTAAAGAAGTAGTCAGCAATTCAAGAAAGATGCTTATCCAACAAAGCGGAGACTTGGCCGTAAAAGACCACGAACTGCTGTCCGTAAAAGATAAAGCAGATTTAGGGTTGTTTCGCAGTATGTAGTGCTGTTTTCAATGTTGTATGCTGACCGAAGTCGTGCCGCAAGTAAATGACTTCAGTTGTGGGTCAAGGCTCGCACTTAATGTTATCTTTCCAACTTGGTACATTACTGCAATGAAGATGGAATACTACTCGATCAACAAAACTATCTTTTCAGACAAGTATCACAGTATCTTCTGCCCCAAATATCGCAAAAGGTTGTTGCACAAAGGTGTTGAGGTTTGTCTTAGGCAACTTATCAGTTAGGTAGGAATTTTGTGCCTAAGCAATTGAGATGGAAATTATGCCCGATCACGTCCACACGCTTGCCAGAGTTCACGCCGGTATTACTGATC
>JAJYFT010000106.1 GCA_021790815.1 Actinomycetes bacterium | reverse complement strand
GCCACTTCGAACAATAAAACTTACAATTTCCATGTCTATACTGTTAAAGCAATTTTTGCCTATCTGTCGTTTTAGGATTTACCTAGACTTGAAGGCAGAAGATGAAATAGCGTTAGAGAATCAAAGGGAGACTGTACGAATCCGTACTTTAGATAAAAACTCCTAGCATTGTTATCTTTTGCGTGAACAAGAACGACTCTTACGCCTATGCGTTCACTGACTTCAAATGCTTTTAGCATAAAATGTTTTAGCAACGAAGCAGCTAATCCTTGACCTTGGTAATCGGAATGTACAGCAAGTCGGGAAAGTAGCACTGCCGGAAGCATATTCGGTTGATTACGCCTCATAGCTTTCGACACAGAATTGCGAACTACTGCAGCACTTGCCGAAGCATAAAATGCGACCACAGAATGGTTATCCAAAATCACCCAAGTTCTCGAAACTCCCGAAACCTGATTGGGACGAGCTCTTGTTTTGATCCAAATGTCCAATGCATCAACGCCGCTATGAAAATGTTCAATATTATATTCTTCTGCGAGAAGAACAGGTCCCGTAAAGTTCAAACTGAATTACTTCTCCAGTAAAGTCGAGTTTGTGAGAAGTTTCATCATTTCCGAATTGAACTTCACTGGTTTGCTGAGAGAAGATTCAATTTCAGACCAAATAATTTCATCTACCAAGAAAACCCGTAGATCTGCAAGATCTGCTTGAGCAGCCCCTACCGCATTTCGAAGTACGTACGCATTAGTTGATTCACCTGCGGCTTCAGCAGCACGATGAAGGAGTATATCTTGCTCTGGAGTTAGTCGAATGCTAAGTCGTTCGGTTTTATTAACCATATATATAAATATTGTACACCATTTGACGTACTTACAATCAAAAAATGAGTCAGAATTAAGTCCTATTGGTTCGGTGGTGCATCTTAGGAGAGTAAATATAGCTGTTCTAGTTCAACATATCAGATTAGAATAAACGTTCTATATCTAAGGGCTTTAAGTGAAACCTTATAGGACGGCATTCAAACCAAATTTCTAAGAAAAGTGTCCGTAACGTTACTCACAATTGACAACAAAATAATCTGGAAAATCTTGCTTTTACGTAGATTACCGTTTAAAATCCAGTATGATATATATTAATGATATATATCATACTGGAAGGAGATACTTTATGACTACAGCTAAAATTTTCCAAACAGGGCGAAGTCAGGCTGTTAGATTGCCCAAAGAGTTTCGCTTTTCCTGTTCAGAAGTTGTCGTCCGCCATCTAGGTAATGGGTTGCTACTGCTACCTTTGGAAAATTCTTGGGACATTTTAGATGATGCTATTTCTGAATTTGAGCCCGAATTTAAACTTCAAAGAAACCAACCTAAATCCGATTTGCGACCAGATATCAAGGACAAATGACATATATCCTTGATACGAATATATGTATTTATATTATTAATACAAAACCAGCCAATGTATTAGATCGATTTCGTCAGGAAGAAATAGGAAATATAGCTATATCTAGTGTTACGGCAGCCGAGTTGAGCTACGGTGTAGCGAAAAGTGAATCTGAGCGTAATAGACCAGCACTCGAAAAGTTTTTTGTTCCTCTGGACATATTACCGTTAGGCGAAGAGGTAATTTGGAAATATGGCTATATACGTGCGATGTTAGAAAAAAAGGGCAAAGTAATTGGAGCTTTAGATATGCTAATTGCGGCACATGTACTATCGTTAGATGCAGTTCTCGTAACGAACAACGTCAAAGAGTTCAGCCGAGTACCAGATCTTCGCCTAGAAAACTGGACCTAAGTACTTCATTTGGATCCTAGCAATTTTACAGAAATCAAAATTGATCAGTTATACATTATTTTAGTGAAATTACTATAGACTCAAAGCAAATTTGCCCAAAGTCACATTCCGGTGGGGCATATTTGGTATCAGCATTCTACGTAAGGAAACATATCTTGCGTGTAAACTGACACCGTCCATCAACTCTACTGCAATAATTTATTGAAGTTGGATCTTTTAATACGAAATGATAAACTTCTAAATTACGAGTTGGACATATTTACATTTTTCCCATATATTATAAATTTAACAAACGACTAGTGGATTTTGTAGGACAGCTTTCAAACTTGTTCCAGTTCCTTGGAGAACCATATAGAAGTGACATAAGATGATGTCAGACATCGCCAAGGCTAGTTATATATATAGTTCATACCTTTAGCTAAATACGTTTAAACACCAATCGTACACGTAGCGTGTATAATTGGTGTATGAGCAAAGTGCGAACCAACATTGAAATTGAGAAAAACTACCTCCAGATCATCATGGATCGCTACGGCATACATACCAAAACTGAGGCCGTCGATCTGGCCCTACGCATTCTGGCTGGACAGCCCATGACACGTCAAGAGGCTCTTGAGATGCGTGGGATGCACTCAATCGGCAAGATTCCGACTGACCGTGGCCCAACCTCATCGTGATCCTCGCTGACACCTCCGCATGGGTGGAATACGATCGTGCTACTGGTAGCAGTGTCGACCATCGCCTCATGAAGCTAATAAGTAGTGAAGGTCCACTGGCCGTGACTGAGCCTGTGCTTATGGAAATCATGGCTGGGGCCCGAACCGACGAAAGTGAAGTTGATCTGCGCCGTCTGTTGCTGCGGTTTCATCTCTTGAGATTGGATGCCGCCATCGATTTCGAGATTGCAGCAAAAATATATCGTCATTGTCGCCGGGCGGGCGTTACTCCTCGCGGCATGGTTGACTGCATGATTGTTTCAGTAGCACAGCGATATGGCGCATCGCTCTTAACTGCCGATTCCGACCTAAGTCGCATAGCGAAAATAGTCGATGTCGTTTTGGACACTGCTTCAATCTCACCTTAATGCTGCTTTGGAGCAAGCAACAGGCATCGAGAACAAGAAGAGTGATATCGTAATTAAGACAACGAGTGGACCTTAGAGGACAGCTTTCAAACCCTTTATCAATATAGTCGTAAACTCAAGGTTATAGAGTGCCTTAGCCAAGCCCAAACGTATCGAAAAGCAACTCGACAGGTTTGTGTAATCTAATCACCTTCCGGAACTCGGGTTGTAGAATATAATATATGTTAATTGCTCGTAGTAGCACACTCGGTCCGGAAGCTCGTCCAGTTGCGATTCCTGAAGATTTAGAAAATACAACAACAGTAAAAGCAGCAGGCAAAATAGTGCTTCCGCTCCATATTAAATGGAGCGGGACAACATTGGTTTACGATTTAGACAATCGCGCTGACTGCGCACGCGTTTATGAACAGGTATTACGAGAGGGAACTGAAGAAGATATTCGTTATTACATAGAAATTGAAAAACTACTTGACCTTTGGAATGACCTACTATTACCTAATGCCGTTCACAAAGCATGGAATGACTGGCTTTCACGGCACAAAATATCAGGTATCACTTGCTAAGTTCATTCCAAGAACATGTAGCAAAAATCATCTCTAACCTCGATGAGGCAAAAGAGTTTGCTCTTGCTGGTGGTGCCGCGCTCATTTAGCGAGGTGATGTTGACAGATTAACAAGGGATTTAGATTTCTTTGGTCTTTCAACTAGCAATGTAGATCAACTAGTGGCTGCTGCGATAACTGCATTGCAAAACTCAGGGTTGGACGCCGAAATTATTCAAATGAACCAAGGTTTTGCACGTCTGTAGTCACAAGTGGCAATGATCAGGTGGAAATTGATATTGCTTGTGATGCACGACTTTTCCCGCTAGAACAATATAATTTCCTACCAACTCTATCTGGAGAAGAACTTGGAGTAGATAAAGTCTTGGCTATATTTGGACGTGCTGAACCACGTGACTTTATAGACCTCTTTTCAATTGAATCAAAGTACGGGTTAGAATTCCTTTGCAGGCTGGCAAAAGAGAAAGACCCAGGATTCTCGCTGGATGTTTTTGTCCAAATGCTTTCAAGTTTCGGTAGGTTCCGGCGGTCAGAATTCGATTTGGATGATTCAACCTTTGAAGAACTTTGTGATCGAATTAATAAATGGCTAAAACTCATCACGAGACCAAATTTCATGAACAAAAGTGATTGAGGATTATCAAGTATTGGATGACGCAAATGAAGAATTGCACTTTGTATTAGAACTCAGGTTGACTTGAAAAACAGTTTATTTTTTTAACTAGCTGTACGGTTCCATGGATCAATCAGTTTTATACCAATATCTTTGAAATGTCGAGTATTGCCAGTTGCAAGAGTCGCCTTTCTCGCAAGCGTAATTCCCGCAATTTGGGCATCGCGGATTTCCATACTCTTACCAGCTTGTTTCTGTCTTGCAACTAGCGTACCAGCAATTTCGGCGGCAGCAATATCAAAAGAAAGGACTCGACCATCCAGATCCTCTCGAAGTAGTTGCCCAAAAGCTAACTCGATTCGTTTACGGCGACGGGAGGCTACCAGAAATTCAAGTCCTGTGCGAACCTCCAGCACAGTAATCGACGTGATCCAAATAGACACTGGAGGCAATTCATCGAGCCATTCAACAACAGAAACATCTGGCTGAGAACGCATGAGAGCGGACAGCACGTTAGTATCTAAGATGATCACTATTACTATAGAATTGCAGAGCGAACTTTGCTGTCTCGTAACTCAGGAATGTCAATTCGCAAATCCAATTTACTAAAACGTGCTGAAATAGCAGATCCGAGAGGGGCGGCAGGTTCTCCCTCAATTTGAACCGCATTACGGAGGATCTCTCGCACTTCTTCTTCCGTAGAGCGACCATGTGATTTTGCCATACGTTGTATTGCTATTTTAATGTCTTCGTCAAGCTGACGAACGAGCAATTGTGCCATACCAATATGATAGCACGATATCATACTTTAGAGCACCACTAGGATACCTAATAGATAACTCTGGCAAAAAAGAGGCACCTATCACGACGAAGTTCTCGTCGGATTTAATCACACTGAAATTCCTTGATCTGTAACTTGGGAACAATGTTGTCTAAGCTACAACATTGAGTGGGCGCTGAGGGACTCGAACCCACGACCTGCTGGTTGTAAGTTAGAGTAGGCAAATCTTGCGGCATCATTCGAGGCTCTAATAATTCTCGTTTCTGCAGGATATTAAGGGTAAATTTTGAGCATTCTTAAATATGACAAAACGGGCTGGGACGCTATGAGACGGTTTTGTTGGGTTGAAAGTTGTGCTTTTCACTCGTCAAATTGGTTGAAGCCATGCCAGTTATTGCAGACAATTTCTGAGTAGTAAAACTGGAGTGTCTCAGTGACAATAAACTTCAATTCTTACGGCAGTTCTCGAAGCACTTAGTTCCAAATTGAATAAATTGGCAATGCAAAAATTCTGTCATCAAGAACAAATGGGCGAGGGCCGGTATGAATAACTGCACCTGCTATAAACTTAGTGTCAAAAATGTCTCGAAGCCACGATAGGTGTCGACTATCTTCTCTACTTACCGATGAAGATGCCTTTATCTCGATTCCAAGAATGGAGCCGTCGGATAGTTCTATTACCAAGTCAATTTCACGTCGCCCATCTCTCTCTCTAAGATGATAAAAGCGAGGTCTTAATCTACTTACCTCTCTTTCAGGACGAAGCTGAGAAACGACAAATGTGTCTAAAAGTCGGCCAATTAGATCGCTACTTTTCAATATTGCAGCTTGGTCAACTTTTAAAGCAGCAGGGATTAACGAGCTATCAGTAATATATCGCTTCTGAGAGCGCACTAGTCGGGTCAGCTTATTGTTTGCCCATGCTGGAATCGCTTCATAAACAAATAGTTCTGAGAGGAGTTGTTCATATGCTTTTCCGGTCAATCTAGTAATTCCTGCTGCATCATGAATCGTCTTATCTTCGGCTAAGCCTGCCGAGTTGAGACACAGCGCTTCGAAGTATTTACTCAATCGAAGTGAGTTGCGAGGAGAGTCAAGCGTAAAAACGTCCTTTGAAAATAACTGATTAACATAGGTTTCCAGCCATGCTTGTCGGGATCTTGTATCAAGATTAATGACGGCTTCGGGAAATCCACCGCGAATGGCTAGCTCTATGTAGTCCACAAGATCAGGTGGATCTGTATCCTTTGGGAAAATATCGATACTCCCTTTTGAAAGTCTTTCCAAAAACCCAGTTTGACTTCCACGCCCCATGGACTCCATCACGGTGAGACCATACATCACAACATTTGTAACCCTTCCTATACCGGACCAAGCACTCTTGCCTCGTGCTGCTCTTGGACTACCTGTCAATATATAACGACCCGGAGAAGAATCATTATCTATTGCACGTTTGACCGCTCCCATTAGTTCCGGGACTTCTTGCCACTCATCTAGCAGTACTGGTACGTTTGCAACAGCCAAAGTTGCATCAGGATCAAAATGAAAAGCGCCAGCCTCTGCTGGCACATCCAACCTATTCGTTGACACCACGAGTTTTTTTGCTGTAGTCGTTTTTCCTGCTGCACGCGGTCCAGTTATTAAAATCGCAGGCAGTTTCTCAAATAATTCTACGAGGTAAGAATCAACTTGACGTTCCAGGTAGAAAGGCTTTATCATGACCCAATAATACCACTTTCCTCATCTTCTACTTACGTTTTTGCACCTTGCCTATATTCGTTATAGACCATCATATAATTGCGTTTTTACCATTTCCTGGCTTAACTGGATCTTTCTCCACTGTCCTCACAATCAGGAAAGTTGACACATGAAGAGTAAATTTAGAGGGCGCCAAAAGGAGATTATTAGAAATGGGAAGTTCTTACTCAAGTGCTCAAAAAATTGAGGATTTGAAAGCTTTTAGAAAGCAAAAGCAATTTCTGACACATGTACAGGCAAACTTTGCTCATACTTCATAGCGCCAAAAACTTTGAATGCTCACAAACTTGTGATGCCAAGCTCCTCAAGGAATAAGCAAACTCCCGCCATTGCATCGTTTGCTAAAACATCGATATCTAAAACACGGTGAAGTCTGTGCATAGTGCGAGCGTAAGAAGTAGATCCTTGGGCATCAACTTTGGCGAAATTGGAACCCAGTTCACTAAGCGCAGTCTCGGTCTGTCCAACTAGGTCCGAACCAAATACATCATGCACTTGCTGGGCGGCTACTTCTGGTCCCCCTTCATCATTGTGAAGCAATACGTAAGCAATGTCATACCAGTCCTTCTCAAGATTCCGACCATAAGCTGCGTGGCTCTTTGCGAGAATGTAAGCCGGCAAAGTTGCCACCCGAACATTAACGCTAATTGATTCGCTCTCCAACGTCGTAGTGATTGGGCGTAATTCCAAGTCACGCCATGCAAACTGGGTCCCGCGTAAATTGACTGCTCCGAGGGATTTGCAACTTTTAAACTCAATAATCGCTTGACTAGGTTGGTCACTCAAATCGGCGAGAAACTCCATCTTGACTACCACTCCAGGAACTGACACATCTTGCCAACGCCAAACCCCGCCAGAAGTAGGAACAAACCCACTTTCCTCAAGAGCTTTT
>JAJYFT010000019.1 GCA_021790815.1 Actinomycetes bacterium | reverse complement strand
AGGTAGGTTTAATTACCTGAGAATGATACGGCAAATTAGTATGTTTGCGACACTCCGATCTTCAGCTGTTCAGTCGGCTACTTTCAATAATTGCCTCGGCAACTTTGAATAATAATCTGCAACTTGAGCCGTTTTGGCGGGCTTGGAAGCCCCATCTGTAAGGACGGGAAGGATGTCACAAGGTAATAGATTTATTAAAACGTGGCTGAATTAAAGAAATAGATTGAACTAAGTGGCTTCTTAAGGCCGCAAAAGCTCAGCTACTCGAAAGCTCAGATCGATTGCCTGTCTTGCGTTGAGCCTTGGATCGCATATAGTTGTGTACCTGTTTACAAGCTGATCTTCAGCAGTATCGGTCTCTCCGCCTATGCATTCAGTTACCCCATCGCCTGTTAGTTCCACGTGAATTCCTCCTGGCCACGTTCCTACTTTTTTGTGTGCCTCAAAGAACCCTTTTGTCTCATCCATGACATCGTCAAAGTGCCTTGTTTTTATGCCATCTTTTGTTGTAAACGTGTTTCCATGCATGGGGTCGCAAGTCCAAAGAACGGGAAGCTCTAATTCTGCTACGGCTTCTAAAATTGGAGGAAGAAGTTTTTTGATTTTCTTTGCCCCAAACCTGGTGATAAAAGTTAGTCTTCCAGGTAAGTTGTCTGGGTTGAGTCTTTTAGCTAATGTTATAATTTCGTCAACTGTGGCAGTTGGACCGATCTTAACGCCTATTGGATTGTTTATCGACGAAAGATACTCAATGTGAGCTCCGTCGACTTGACGCGTACGTTCGCCTGCCCAAAGAAAGTGTGCAGAACATCCGTAAATCTTATCCGTTAAAGAGTCTTGACGAGTCAGTGCATCTTCATACTCTAATATCAGTGCTTCATGGGATGTATAGAAATCAACTTGTTGGATTGTAGCTTCAGTGTGAAGATCGATTCCGCATGCTTTCATGAACCGAAGAGCTCTATCAATCTCATTGGCAGCACTTTCATAGCGTTGCCCAGCACCAGAGCTTTGCACGAACTCTCTGTTCCATGAGTGAACCTGGGAAAGGTCGGCGAAACCACCTTTAGCAAATGCTCTAAGTAGATTTAAGGTTGAAGCAGAGTGATGGTAGGCAGAAAGAAGCCTCTTTGGATCTGGGGTTCTCTCTTCTTGGCTAAATCCCTCACCGTTGACCATGTGACCTCTAAACGAAGGAAGCGAAACGCCATTTAATGTTTCGACATCGTTTGAACGAGGTTTGGCAAACTGACCTGCAATACGTCCAACTTTAATAACTGGGACACCTGCACCGTAGGTCAAAATTACCGCCATCTGCAGTATTACTTTCAATTTGTCTCGTATGGAATCCGCTGAAAAGTCATAAAATGATTCAGCACAGTCACCAGCTTGGAGGAGAAACGCCTTTCCGCTCTGTGCGTTTGCAAGTTTTGACATTAGTGATCTAGCTTCTCCTGCAAATACGAGAGGAGGCATCCTTTTAATTTCAGCAAGCACGAGGTCCAGGTCTCCTTTATTTGGCCACTCGGGTTGTTGTAGTGCCACCCTACTTAACCACGAAGGGGAGAGAACGCTTTGCATTTGGTTTTGTTTTTTTATGTTACTTGGTTTATTCATTTTCTTGTAGCTACTTAAAGTTTGAGTGAGTTTGAAGAATTTCGCACACAAATCAAAAAGGCTCTAGTATCGATTATATGGCACGCTTTAGATTTGCAGTTCAAGTTTCGACAGCTTCTTCGGCTTTAGGTTGGAGAGAGCTTGCAAGAAAGATAGAAGATCTTGGTTATTCGACACTTTTTGTTCCAGATCATTTTGATGAACAGCTAAGTCCATTAGTTGGATTAACGGTAGCGTGTGAGGCTACCTCCACTTTAAATGTTGGTACGCTGGTATTCGATAACGATTATCGACATCCTGTCGTATTGGCACGAGAAGTTGCAACGTTGGATCTTCTGTCTGGAGGTCGTTTCGAATGTGGGTTGGGGGCTGGTTGGATGACGACTGATTATGTAGCATCAGGTATCAAGCTAGATTCGCCAAAAGTTCGGGTTGAACGACTGGAAGAGTCAATAAAGATCATGAAGGATATGTGGCAGAACCGCACCTCAACTTTTGAAGGGAAACATTACAAGACTGTCGGTGCTGTTGGATTCCCAGAGCCAGTGTCAAAACCTAATCCTAAGATAATTATAGGAGGTGGATCTAAAAAAGTTTTGAGCCTAGCAGGTAGAGAAGCAGACATTATTGGAATTAATATGAAATTAGCGGCTGGAGTAATTGGAAGTGAAGTGATTGCGGAAGCGCATCCGGATAAGTTTGACGAACGATATATGTGGGTGAAAGAAGCTGCAGGCTCTAGAATTGATTCGTTAGAAATCCAGTGTCTTACGTTCATGGTTCAGGTGGTCCCTAATGGAGATGAAATTAGAGATAAGATTGCGCCACTTTTTGGCATAACGCCAGAACTTTCCAAAGAAGTGCCGGCCGTTTTGATTGGCTCTAGTGATGAAATCATTGAGACATTACTTATGAGGCGTGAGCGATGGGGATATTCCTACATCGTTGTGCATGAAAACGAGATGGAAGATTTTGTGCCAGTTTTGGAAAAACTAAACGGGCAATAGTTGTCCAGGTCGCAAAACGTTAAAGCTTTAAGGTAAATTTTTGGATTTAGCTATAGGAATATTTGGTGGAACATTCGACCCAATCCACAACGGTCACATTGAATTAGCTGGAGCAGTGCTGAAAAAGCTTAACCTTGAAAAGATTTACTTTGTTGTCGCAAATGACCCTTGGCAAAAATCTGAAAATTTTAGTGTAACCGACCCCTTAGTTAGGTTGGAAATGGTTGAAGGCGCAATAGAAAAGTATCCGAAGTTTGAAGCTTCAAATATTGAAATAGTGCGAGGTGGACCATCGTATACGATTGAAACAGTTAGAGAGTTTAAAGAGCTTTTTCCTGGCTATATTATCTATCTTCTTCTGGGCTCTGATGCAGCAAAAGACATTTTGACTTGGGAAAAAGTTGAAGGACTTAAGAGAGAAGTTAAGTTAGCTGTTGTTACTCGAAAGAACTATGAAAGCTACGATGATTTCTTTGGATTTGACTATATTCAAGTTGTAGCAGATACGCCTGATATCTCTTCTACTTTAGTGAGAGAGAAGATTTTATCGGGTCAGAGCATAGAAAAAGATGTTCCTGAATCAACAATGCGTGCAATCACTAAATATACGTTGTACCATTAGTATATATGAGGTCATATTTTACCCAATGCTAGAAAGTCACTTAATAGCTGCTGAAGCAGCAGATAGCAAGAAATCAATTTCCATTGAGATAATTGATTTAAGAGGGGTTACAGATATGACAGATTATTTTGTAATTGCTTCGGGTTCAAGTGACCGCCAAGTGAGAGCAATTGCTGATTGTATACTTGATGAACTTAAAAAAGCGGGAGAGTCTCCACTGTCAAAAGAGGGATTTGATGATGCTTCTTGGATACTTCTTGATTATGGAGATTTGGTCGTACATGTCTTTCTTGAAGAGCTAAGGGTTCATTACGATCTAGGACGACTATGGAAATCTGCAAAAAAAGTTGAATATGCGAACTCTAACTTGGTCACTTCAAACCAGCAGTAAACGTTTTGGTTAAAGTTTTTATTTAAGATCCTATACATTCCTTAAAAATCTAAACGATTTTATCTTAAAATCATGCTGTATTTCTAAGTACGAGCTGTGTATTCAAGTACGACTGTTTAAGTAGCACCAATCTATGACACTAAAGATGAGTAATCCGAGGCAGAAACTGAATATTGAAGACCATTATTTGAAGTTGGAACAAGTATAGGAGAAAGCGTTGGGGTTTCAGCCAAGTTAGCTGCACTTAGGAACTGTACCTTTTTAATGCCGTTTATGTTGTTTAGAGTCAATACAATCTGAGCCACTTCAAGCAGCTGAACCTGTGATCCTTGACTTAAGAAACTACCTGTCATTACTACTGACGCTGTCCCATTCGAGATATCACCAGTTCCATAATAGGTAGCTAAAGTTACGAAGCTACTTAGATTCCCGTACTGTTCCATTATGTATGAACCTGACATGATAAGGGTTATTAACGAACCTGGGTCTATCGGAGGTGGAACCCTCGTTACTATTTGGACAATTGACGATGACAATACAAAGTACGTGTTGACACTGACAGTTTGATCTGGATTGACCTGTGTGGTAGTGGTTGAAGTGGAGGAGGACATATTGGCGGGAATAGTTTTTATACTCGAAGATGGGGAAATACCACAAGAAAATAAGACAGAACTTAGCGTTATAAACATTAAAATGTTAGTAGTTAGCGTTTTTACTTTCACTGTATTGTTTATCCTCATTTTAAAGTTTGTTTTCATTTTAATGCGCTGCCTCAATTTGAGCGATTGGAAGCTCTACAACTACACGGGCTCCGCCTAAAGGAGAGGCTTCTATGTAAATACGCCCTCGATGTTTTCGAACTTGGTGGTAGACAATAGTTAGACCAAGACCAGTTCCTTGAGAATTTCCACGTTTCCCAGATTGTGCACCTCGGTGAAATCTTTCGAAAACGTTTTCTCTCTCTTCAACTGGTATTCCAGGACCGTCGTCATCGAAACAGATCTGAATATTTGTTGATTTTCGCCTAGTTATAACTTGCTTTAAGCCATTAGCGTAGTTATCAGCATTTTGTACGATGTTTGTGAAAACTCGCTCCATTCGTCTTTTATCAACGCTAATTATTAGACTACTCGCTCCATTCTCGTCAATAATTTGTATTTCTGGTCTGCTGCTTAATGCGTGGGCAACGAGATCTCTTAAGACAGTGTCTTCTTGAACCATGTCAGATGTATTTGATTCAGGTTTTGAAAGTTCTAGAAGGTTTAAAACTAGGCTTTGAAATCGTTCTATCTCTTGTGTCATAAGTTCTATGGCCTGCTTACTTTTTTCAGGCACCTCTTCGCCGTGGGATTTCAAAAGTGCTGAAGCATTAGCCAATGTGTTAAGCGGGTTCTTTAATTCGTGACTTACATCTGCTGCAAAGCGAGCCTCCTTTAAAATTCTTGCGTCAAGAGACGAAGCCATATCATTGAATGCTTGTGCAAGATGACCAATTTCGCTTTGGTCTTTCGTCTCGATCCGCGTGTCTAATTTGCCAGCTGCAATTTGAGATGCGGCTTCGACTAAAGATCTGAAAGGTTTAAGCGCGAGCCGACTTGCCCAGTTGCCTAAAAGAGTTCCGAAAGTTGTCGCAAGAATGGTGGCAATTAAGAGGTAAAAAACAAGCACTTGAAGTTCAGTATCTAATGTTTTAAGCGAGGTAGTCTCGATAAAAAGTGTTGAACTACTCAGCTTGAAAGCAACAATACATGTTGGTGAGCCGTTCATCTCTCCAATCATCTCTCCAACGTTCGTTTGCGAGTAATTTACAATTTGACTAGGAAGTTTAAGATATGAAGTGTCAACAGAAGTTGAGTACCAAATGCCATTGTTTTTTAAATAAGCCGAAGACGAAGAACCTAAATTTAGTAATGACAGATAGTCTGACTTTGGTGTACTATTTGGAATGTTTATAAGTACTTGAGCGTTTGAAGTTGCCTGGCTCACGCAGCTATTTTCTGCATCAGTTATCAATATGCCTCTTAGAACAGTGTATGAAAGAATGGATAACCCGGAAGATATTACAATTGAACTAAATGCGAATACAAATGATACTCTGGTGGGAATTGACCATTTAGACCAGATTCTGGGTCTTTTCATGCTGGGCGTGGAGGTGAAGTCGTAGTTCTAAAATTTGAAAAGTAACTATTCTTTAATTTTACAATCTTACATATCAAGTCGGTAACCTAATCCTCTGACGGTCAAAACATATTCAGGATCTGATGAGTCAATTTCAAGTTTTGAGCGAAGTCTTCTTACGTGTGCATCTACAAGCCTGCCATCTCCAAACCAGTCATATCCCCATACTCGCTCAAGAAGTTGTTCCCGCGAAAGGACTCGACCTGGTTTTGAGGCCAATTCGCACAAAAGTCGAAATTCGGTGCGCGTTAAGTGTACGTCGGTGCCATCTTTTAAAACGATGCCTTCGTCTTGCCTGATCTCAAGTGCCTTAATTTTAATAATGCTGTTGTCATTTTGTATTGCCGCTGCTCTTCTCAGGAGTGCTCTAATTCTTGCAGTTAACTCTTTTGGCTCAAACGGTTTGGTTAGATAGTCGTCTGCACCTGCTTCAAGCCCAGCAACAACATCATGAGTGTCGCTCCTGGCTGATACAACTACGATTGGGACTAAGCTCCTTGATCGCAAAAGCCTCGTACACTCAAACCCACTCATATGAGGTAACACCAAGTCAACTATCACAACGTCAGGGTTGAACCCGTCAAAGGCGTCAATGGCATTTTCAGCGTTATCGGTTTCGAAAACATTGTAACCTTCGTCCTCGAGGACCATCTTTTCGGCGGCTCGGACCCGCTCGTCATCTTCAATTAACAGTATTTTAGTAACCATGAAAGATTTCCTTTAGCTCGATATATCTATTGTATAGGTGAAATGTCATGTTTTGCATTCTTAAGTAAGTACCATTTATATATATGACGTTTTTTGTTGAAGAGTACGCAATCCACTTGGAAAAGTACGCCAAGAATTCAAGGGTCGCATACATGAGTGATTTTGAATCTTTTGTTAACTGGTGCGAAAGTAATTCCATAGTTGGGGCCTCAAACGTTACTCTTGCTAATCTAAGAAAGTATTTGGCAACTATCACAAATGAAAATTTGAAATCATCTACAATCTCGCGCAGAGTAGCTAGCTTGCGTCACTATTTTAGTTTTTTAAAGAGACGGAACTTCATAAGGGAAAGCCCAGCTGTAATGCTAAAATCACCTAAAGTGAAAACAAGACTACCTGAAGTGCTAAAACATAGCGATATTAAGGCACTATTAGATTCAAAACCCAAAAATTCCAAAAAATCAAATGTCAATTTGGACCTAAGAGATGATGCGGTTTTAGAACTACTCTATGGGTGTGGGCTTAGAGTAAGTGAGCTGTGTAGTTTGAATATGGATGATCTTACAGGTAATACGGTTAAAGTAATCGGAAAAGGATCAAAAGAAAGGCTTGTTCCGGTGCATAAAAAAGCGGTAGACGCAGTTGAAAAATGGGTAAGATTTGGTCGAGAGAGCTTTCTGAATGGCTTAGAATATACCGAGGTACTATTCTTAAATAGTAGGGGTAACAGGTTGACCCCTAGAGATGTGAGGAGGATTTTAGATAGGAGGTCACTGGTTCCAACGCATCCGCACGCACTCCGGCATACGTTTGCTACTCATTTACTTGACAATGGAGCGGATTTAAGAGTGGTCCAAGAGTTGTTAGGCCATGTTAATGTTCAAACAACACAAATTTACACCCATGTTTCAAAAGATAGGTTAGCTCAGGTTCATGGAAACACACATCCAAGAGGATAAAGATCAGGTTGACACCAAGATTGATGTCAATAAGATGTGGCATGCCTACAAGCTGACGGCAGATCGCCAAATTCGGGACAAAATTATTATTCAATACTCTCCGTTGGTTAAATTTGTTGCGAGCAGAGTGGGAGCAGGACTTCCCAAATCGGTTGAACTGGCAGATTTAATCAGTTACGGTATGTTTGGACTTATTGACGCAATTGAGAAATTTGAACCCGATCGAGGGATAAAATTTGAGACCTACGCTATGACAAGAATCAGAGGAGCAATCATTGACGAGCTTCGTGCAATCGATTGGGTCCCAAGATCTGTTAGAACAAGGATAAAAGAAGTAGACGAAACTTATTCGAAGCTTGAATCTAACCTCGGACGCCCTCCTAGTGATATAGAAATTGCTGTTGAACTGGGTATATCTGAAAACGACCTTCATTCTATTTTTAGAAGGATATCTGCAGCAGGTGTTATTGCACTGGATGACGCTTTTTATGGCAGAGGGGACAGGGGAGAACAGCTAACAGTTGGTGATACTTTAAGTGACGGAGGAGATTCCCCCGGCACCCACCTTGAGGACGCTGAAACTAGAAAACTTCTGAGTGATGCAGTAGACAAACTCCCTGATAGAGAACGTATGGTATTAAGCTTGTACTACTTTGAGGGTTTGAATTTATCTCAAATTGGTGAGATCCTCGGCGTTACAGAAAGTAGAGCCTGTCAGATTCATGCAAAGGCAGTCCTTGGTCTGAGGCACGCTATGAGTGCATTTTGGCGCGACGACTCCTAAAAAGCGACTACGATTTATTATGTGCCGGCGTCCGCCGTCATATGAGTATCATTTCGGCCTATGCCTTCTAACGGTCGCCTTAGGGTGCTGAGCTAGGTCGTTTGAACCGTTGGATATTTAAATAGGAGGTATTCGTGGCCGTAGTCACGATGAAAGAGCTACTGCAGGCAGGGCTTCATTTTGGGCACCAAACTCGAAAGTGGGACCCCAGGATGGAACGTTATCTTGCAGGCGAGCGTAATGGCATTTACCTTATCGATCTAAAGCAGACCCTTTTCGGCGTCGAAAAGGCTTATGTTTTTGTAAGGGATTTAGTTGCATTTGGTGGAAACATTCTTTTTGTAGGGACAAAAAAGCAAGTTCAAGATGCAATGAAAGAAGAAGCAGGGCAGTGTGGGATGCCTTACATAAATGAGAGATGGCTTGGAGGGTTACTCACAAACTTTGCAACCATTTCATCAAGAGTGAGTAAATTAACTGAGTATGAGAATTCTAAATCGGCCGGCGAGTTTGAAGGAATGCCAAAAAAAGAAGCTCTTCAAATTTCACGGGAAATGGAAAAACTCCGGAAGAATCTAGGCGGAATAAAAGGTTTAAAGAAGTTGCCTGACGCGATATTTATTATTGATACAGTGAAAGAGCACTTAGCAATTACAGAAGCCAGAAAGTTAAAAATCCCAGTAGTTGCTGTTGTGGACACTAACTGCAACCCAGATGTAGTTGACTTTCCAATTCCGGGTAATGATGACGCTATCAGAGCCTCTAGGTTGATGTGTCGTGTTATTTCGGAAGCCGCAAAAGAGGGTAGGTATATTAATTCGCGTACAGTACTAAGTTATAGTCAAGTATCAGATGTGGCTGATGAAAACGTGGAGGACGCGTCGAATGATACAACTGATCGATTAAGCCAACCGCAAGTAGAAAACAATGAAGAAGTTGTAATTGATATTGGCGAGAATTTCCAGGGAATTGACCCTCCAAAAGATGGTACGGACGGTACAATACCAGATACAAATCTTGGGCAGGTGGGTGAAGTAAATGAAGTTGAGCTAGTTGATGAAAGCGAAGGTGCATAAAGAAATGGCTAACTTTACCGCAAAAGACGTTCAAAACCTAAGAGCCGAAACTGGTGCTGGCATGATGGATGCAAAAAAAGCACTTGTTGAATGTGACGGTGACTTGGAGAAAGCTCGTACTTGGCTCAGAGAAAATGGCCTTGCAGGGTCACTAAAGCGATCTGCTAGGGAAAATACTCAAGGTGCTCTTGCAATTCAACAAGATGAAAGTGGATCAGTACTTGTGGAAGTAAAGTGCGAAACTGATTTCGTTGCAAAATCCCAAGAGTTCGTGACTTTCGTTGAAAAGTTTGCAGCGGCAGTTCTTCGAGTTGGAGAAGGCGAAGCAAAGAGTGAGCTAGAAGATGAGCTAGTCAAGTTAAAGACTACGTTAAAAGAAAATATTGACATCGGGAAAGTATCTTTAGTCAAAAAAAATGATAATGTGATTGGTTCTTATCTTCACCTTCAAAATGGGCGTGGGGTGAACGGAGTCTTAGTTGAGTTAGATAGTGGCAGCGAAGAATTGGCTCATGATATTGCAGTTCACATAGCTTTTGCTAAGCCACTCTACCTCTCTCGTGAAGAGATTCCAGAAAGTGAACTTGAGAAGGAGAGGTCAACTATCGAAACTATCAGCAAGAATGAGGGTAAACCTGAGGCTGCACTGCCAAAAATAATCGAAGGAAGACTGAACGGTTGGTACAAGGAGATATGTTTGCTTGATCAAGCTTACGTTAAAGATGAAAAAGTACGAATTCAGGAACTTCTCGGAGCCTCAAAAATCAAGAGTTTTATTCAAGCCTTTATTGGCGATTAAGTGACAGTAGTTTCAAACGAGCGCATGAACCACAAGGGTAGGTTTTCTCGAGTTGTTCTTAAAATGTCTGGAGAAGCACTTGCTAGTTCCTCATCGATAGAGACGATTGATGCCGAAATAGTTGATAGGATTGCAAAAGAATTAGTTGCTTCTAAAAGTGAGCTAGGAACTGAGATTGCTGTTGTTGTTGGGGGAGGGAACATTTGGAGAGGTACGACTGGCGAGCATAGAGGAATTGAGAGATCTACTTCAGATACGATGGGAATGCTTGCTACAGTCATAAACTCACTGGCTCTGCAAGAAGCGCTCGAGAGAAATGGCCAACCGACTAGAGTCCTATCTGCTATTCACATGGCGGAAGTTGCCGAACCTTATATACGTCGTCGTGCTATAAGACACTTGGAAAAAGGGCGGGTTATCGTATTTGCAGCTGGCATGGGTAATCCATATTTTACGACTGATACCCCTGCGGCGCTTAGAGCAGCGGAAATTGGAGCTGAGGCTCTTTTGAAAGGCACACATTCTGGTGTCGACGGGGTGTATGAATCAGATCCTAGGACTAATAAAGATGCCTTAAAACTAGATGAAGTTACTTTTATGGATGTTATCTCAAAAGATCTTAGGGTAATGGATTTAACTGCTATCACGTTCTGCAAGGACAATGATCTTCCAGTTCTTGTATTCGATTTGATGGTGCCAGGAAACATATTTAAAGCTTTAAATGGAGATAGATTAGGAACACTTATAAAATGACAGATGAATCATTAATTGGTCTAAATATTGAAGACGCTAAAGAGAAAATGGATAAGGTTATTGCGCATACGCAGTCAGAGCTAGCCTCCGTTAGAACGTCTCGTCCATCTTCAAACTTAGTTGAAAGGTTAGAAGTAGATTATTATGGATCTACGGTTCCGTTACGACAAATAGCTGGCTTTCATGTACCTGATGCTCGCGTACTTGTCATTACCCCTTTCGACAAAGGATCGATAGGAGCGATTGAAAAGGCAATCCAATCTTCTGATCTGGGGATAACTCCTAATTCGGATGGTCAGGTAATTAGGCTTAACTTTCCGCCCCTCACAGAAGAGAGACGTAAAGAACTGGTAAAAATTGTAAAGCATCAGGCTGAAGAAGGTAAAGTTGCAATTAGAAACGTTAGAAGACTAATTAGACATGATCTCGAAACGTCTGAGAAGGCTGGCGAAATTTCTGCCGATGATCTTGAGCGAGGCGAAAAAGAGCTTGAAAAAATTACACATTCTTTTACGCTAGAAATTGAAAAGATTTTGTCGGCTAAAGAGCAAGAGCTTTTAGAAAAATAAAAGGGGCGAAGCAAAAGTGGATGACGATCAAAGTTCGGAGTCTCACAACAGTGAACTCGAGGAAGACACAGGTGTCGGCTCCTGGATGCCAAAAACTGACCAGGTGCGAATTATAGGGGCAGTAGAGGCCTCAAAAGTTATGAAAGCGGGCAATGATGGTGAAGATGTATCTTCTTCTACAGTCGATGACACAAGAGAGGATATCCCCGAGCAAGAGTCCTTGAGTCAACATTGGAGTGATCCCCCGACTGGTCAAGTGCCACTTATCTTGCGACAGAATGATGACGAGGAAGGATTCAATGACTTCGTAAAAAATACGGTATCTTGGAGAGGCCAAAGTGATAGAAGAGTTGAATCCGAAGATGATCTAAGCGATTTGGCTGAGGATTACGAAAGAAGTCAAGAAAACTCGAATTTCGAAAGTGATGCTAGTGATAACGAAGATAGTGATGAAGAGAGAGACAAGCCGTTTGTAGATGACAACGGACGGATGATGCCGGTTAGACGGCGTTCAAAGGGTCGTCATTCAAAAAATAAAGATTTGGAAGATAAAAAGTTAAATGCCACCCAAAACTCATTCGATTATGAAGACAAGGCCAATGTCCCCAGCTTGAATGATGACGTGGACGGTCACCCGTTGAATGCTGGTCAATTTGATGACCAATTGCCAGATGGCGAAGAGAAAACAAGACGAGGACGGTGGAAAAGCAAGTCAAATGCTAGGGGCAGTATGGGTGATATTAGCAATGAACTTGATAAAGAACCCGATGATGGCGTTGATAATGACTTGACCGATGATTTTGATGATGATTTTGATGATGATGAACCTATATTTAAGTTTTCAAGAAGGCGAAATCGTCGAAAAGAGCTTTTAGACAGTGAAGTCATTCCCGTTCCAGATGATGAAAGTTTGACGATCGGGGGAGGCTCTAAAATTAACGAAGTGGACATAAAATCTGCAAAAGTCAGCAATAACTTCCTTGAACGGAATAGAGTTAAGTCTATGGAAGGGTCGGACTTCGCTTCTGAAGCAGATGTTGATAGTGGAAATAGAAAGGATCTTTCTACCAGAATTGTAACAGGATCGTTGTTTGCGGCAATTGCTGTGGTTATTTTTGCAATAGGTTCGCAAACTGCTTTAGTCCTTGTGTTGGTGGTAGCTACTTTAGCAGTTGGAGAGTGTTACTCTGCCTTTCGAAAAGTTAGGTTTAAGCCCCCGACTGTATTAGGAGTGGTTGCAACACCATCAATAATCGTTGCAGCGTATTTGAAGGGGAGTGATGGAGCATTCCTAATCTTAGGACTATTTGTAGTAGCTACAACGGTTTGGTATCTTTCCGCCTTTGGGACAAAGGATAGTTCTGAGAGACCGGTTGCAAATATTGGTGTTACATTTTTAGGATTTATGTGGGTTGCAGTACTTGCATCATTTGCAGGGTTAATTTTGAACCCAAACTTATTTCCTCATGGACACGGCGTTGCTTATTTGGCAACCGCGATTACACTAAGTGTTGCAAATGACGTCGGGGGCTATATCGGAGGTAGATTAGCTGGTGCTGGAGGTCACTTACTCGCGCCATTTGTGAGCCCTAAGAAAACTTGGGAAGGTTTTATGGGCGGAATTGTGATGACGATGCTTTTATCTATGATCATTGGCAATACTTTGCATCCATGGACTTTAGATCAGGTTTTAGTGTTGGGTGCCGTTGTTTCGGTAGTATCTCCTTTAGGTGACCTAGTCGAATCTATGATAAAGAGAGACTTAAGAATAAAGGATTTTGGAACACTGCTTCCAGGGCATGGCGGAATACTAGACAGGGTTGATGGAATTCTTTTTACACTGCCAGCTGCTTTTGCAGTATTGTCTATGTTCCATCTTAGTTAATGAGAACTCTATCCATCCTGGGCTCAACAGGGTCGATTGGCGAACAGACTCTCGATATTCTTGAACACTCAACCGGTGAATTTGAAATTTTTGGGTTGGGAGCATATAACTCAATTGACAAACTCTGTGAACAAGCAGCAAAATTTCATCCAAAAATAGTAGCAATTGGAAATGAAAAACTTGAAACTGAGCTTCGAGATAGACTCGATGCGTCCATAGAAGTTCGCTCTGGAGCTAGTGGTCTCGTCTCTTTGGCGCACGAAGCAAACATTGTGATGAATGCAATTGTTGGGTTTGAAGGACTTAAAGTAACCTTGGCAACTCTCACAGCCAAAAATACCCTTTTGCTTGCTAATAAAGAATCATTAGTGGCTGGGGGTGAACTTGTTCGAAAAATTATTGATCAAAAAGGATCTTTAATAGTTCCGGTTGACTCTGAACACTCAGCGATCCACCAGTGTCTGCGTTCGGGAACAAAAAGTGAAGTTAAAAAGTTAATACTAACTGGGAGTGGCGGACCGTTTAGAGGAAAATCGATTGATGAACTTCGTTACGTTACGGTTGAAGAAGCGTTGAATCACCCGACATGGAAGATGGGTCCTAAAATAACAGTGGATTCGTCTACTTTGATGAATAAAGGCCTTGAAGTAATCGAAGCAAAAATGCTCTTTGATGTTGACTATGATCTAATTGACGTTGTAATTCATGCTCAATCCAAAGTGCATTCGATTGTTGAATTTGTGGACGGATCACAAATTGCCCAACTTTCAAATCCAGATATGAGACTTCCTATCGGTTATGCTCTTAACTATCCAGACAGGTGCAATTTTGCCTATGGGGTTTTAGATTACGGCTCAAAATTGACTTTAACTTTTGAACCACCAGATATTCGCATATTTAAGTGTCTAGATCTTTCCTATGAGGCAGCAAGAAAGGGAGGTTCATTTCCTGCCGCGCTGAACGCAGCTAATGAAGTAGCTGTCGAATCTTTCTTAGATCATAAAATCGATTGGCTTTCGATTGCAACTGTTATTGAATCAGTTTTAGAGAACCATGATGAAGTGGGTTTAGCGTCATTTGATGATGTTATAAATGTTGATGAGGCGGCCCGAAGTTCCGCACGAAGAATTATTGATTCTATGTAAGGTCTAGTGAAATTAATCCTTTAAATTGCATTTTTTTATATTTTTTTTCCTCATTTATCAGGAATTTTCTATATTATGAAAATGAAGGTCCCAAATTTAATGTACGATTTTTGACGGGCCGTTAGCTCATCAGGTAGAGTAGGGGACTTTTAATCCCAAGGTGCCGGGATCGAGACCCGGACGGCCCACCACAAGGTTGTTTTTAGATTTGAATGAAATATATCAATCCTTCTAAAGTCTTATAGGTGGAAACCACGAAGTGGATTGCAAATTATTAAGAATTCGGATGCAAATATTTGCCGTTGAAAATAGCAATGAATATTTGAATGTTACTCAAAAACGGTAGTAATTTACTTCTCAATGGCACTCTTGGAATCATTTTTGAGATAGGGCTATCCTAGAAGTTTGCTCAATAATCTCTTCGAGTGCATCAATGTCGATTGGCTTCGTTATGTAACTGTAAGCCCCTTCCTTATGAAGAAGGTCTATGTCTGACTGCATTGCGCTTGCACTTACCACTACAACAGGAATGTTGGAAGTATCGGATCGTGATTTAAGAATTTTGAGGAAGTCCAAACCCGATACTTCGGGCAGCTGGAGATCTAGCAAAATGACGTTGTAACTTGATTTATCAAGCAGTTCAATCGCTTCAGCAACATTGTCTGCAACGTCAAGAAGAAAGCTTTCATACTTTTCAAAAATCCTTTTCATTAAGTGTCTGTTTGCTTCGTTATCTTCAACGTAGAGATACCTTACAAGCTCTCTATCTGTTGCTGACAGCTTTTGATCCAATTCCGTAACCTGAGCACTCGAATGCTCAGCATTTAAAGTGGTTTGAAACGTCATAAAGAAGGTGGTTCCACAACCAACTTCTGAAGTGAAATCTAAGTTGCCTCCCATAAGTTCCACCAGCTGTTTGCATAACGCAAGACCGATTCCTGTGCCTTCTATTGAAGATTGTTCGCGGCCTAAACGTTCAAATGGCAGGAACACCTTGGAGTAATCTTCTTCTCTGATTCCATTGCCGGAATCACTTACTTTAATTGAAACGAGACCAGACTCTTCCTCAATATCGATGCTGATTGTTCCATTTTGTGAGTTGTATTTAATAGCATTCGAAAAAAGATTCAACAGAACTTGGGTGAAACGTTTTCGATCGGCAATAACAGAGTACTCCGAATTTAAATACTTATTTGATGCTTCAATTGAAATTTTAGCGTTAGCTGCAATTGGCGACATTAGAGACATAACTTCTGACACTATTGAATTAATCTCAATAGGCTCGAGTTGTAACGAAGTGTGACCTGCTTCAACTTTTGCAAGGTCTAAAATGTCATTTATCAAGGAGAGTAAGTGTTGGCCAGCTCCAACAATTCTGTTTATGCTGTCTTTTTGAATTTCATCCAAATCCTCGACAGCTAGCAGGTGACCAAATCCAAGTATAGAATTAAGTGGAGTTCGAAGTTCGTGGCTCATCCTAGCTAAGAACTCTGTTTTTGCAACATTAGCGCTGTCAGCTTTTATTACCGCATCTTTAAGCTCCCCCTCAATTCTCACCTGGTCAGAGATGTCTCTTACTACCATTACAAGTGATTCCACTGAGTCATCGTGAGAGTGTAGGGGTTTTAAGGTGGCTTCTGCCTTGATGAAGTCATAATGATCTTGGTTGAGGGTGAACTTGCTTTTTAATTGAAACCGGATTCGTGCCTCGTTTAATTGGCCGAGTTTTATCATTTTACAAGTTGTTCGAAAATTTTCTTCGTCTTGTTCGTTGATTAAGTTATCAAGAAAGATATTGCCTCCAATTTTGAAATTAGTTGATTTACCCAGCATTTCAGTGGCAGCTTTACTAACTTTTTTTAAATTACCGTCAAAATCCAAGAGAGAGATTATGTCACCGCTCGTATCAAATACAACAGTCATCTCCCTAGCTTGATTTCGCTGGTCATTTTCAGCAATTTGAGCGATTTCTGCCAATGAAAGAGCTCGATCAGCTAGTTCAACTGCTTTGTGCTCAGAGGTACGTAACTGCTCAATCAGGATTCTAATTAATTCGGCCATTAAGACGAACGCTGCTGTAGTAAGAATGCTTCCAACAAAGAATCGAGCGATAGGTACTTTGTAGTAAAGAGAGGGAAGTGTCTCAACAATAATGATGAATGGCGCAAGAATCAACGATCTGAATTTTGGTTGTGTGATGCCAACCCACACAGAGGCAATAGGGGCTAGTAGCTGCAACTCTACGGGACCGTATATTTTCCCATATCCAATGCCGAAGAGTGCAAGACCACTAATGTACGTTATGGAAAGTACTATAAACTGGCTATTTTTTGTAAATGCTCTCCAGCTCATTATAGAGTAAAGTGCGCCAATACCGACGGCCGCAATTGTCATCTGATGGAAAACATGCATGTTGACGCCAGGAAAGTTAGAAGGTGGTGCGATTAAATTAAAAATTCCAAATATTAGTAGTCCAACTCCACAAAGTTTCCCCCAAAATTTAGGGGTTGTTGGCACAATTAAATTATCGCCTTCCTCGTGGAAGAACCGATAAATCTTTGATAGTAGCTTGTGAACTGCCATAGAAGTTAGAAATCTGGAATCTTTTGTCGTGAAGGCATTGCTGTAAGCGCTGAAAGAGGTAATAATTTCGCAAAAATTAAAAATAACTTAAATGGAGAAACTACTTCAATCGAAGAAAATACCTTAATATTTAAAAGCTCAGGCCAGCTAAGCAATTTTTTCATGAGACCCCTCTTAAATCAAAGTTATTTGCGTAGTGTACCAGCAATTTTGAACCCGTGCCGAATTTAGGTCGAAGTAACAAAATGTGAAATACAAGTCAATTTGTCAGTTTGGAAAAGGAGAATTCAAAAACTTGAAAAAACTCGGAATTTATGTAATTGTTGCAAACAGTTCGCAAGTAGACTAGTAACATACTATGACTGCAAAACAGATAAGTAACGGCAAAGTTGAGCAAAGACGGTTTAGAAAATTCAGAAATTCTCTTACTCCTAGTGAGTGGAGAAGGATGTTTGGAATTTTTTCGGTAATCTTAGGTCTACATGTCCTTGGATGGGGGCTTTTTATTTTTGTAATCTTGCCTGCACACTTAAAAGTCCTAGGCATTGGAGTTGCAGTGACGGCTTATACGCTTGGGATGAGGCATGCATTTGACGCTGATCACATTTCTGCAATCGATAACACGACCAGAAAACTTATGGCAGATGGCCAGAGACCATTAAGTGTGGGGTTTTTCTTCGCACTAGGTCATTCAACTATTGTATTTGGAGTTGGAATTGGTTTGACTTTTGCTGCGAAAGCCATATTTGGGCAGGTACGTAATCCAAACTCAACACTCCAAGGATTTGGAGGGGTTCTTGGGACGTTAGTATCAGGTTCATTCTTGTTCCTCATCGCTCTTTTGAATTTCTTAGTTCTAATTGGTATCGTAAAAGTATTTCGTGAGATGAAAACCGGGAAATTTTCGCAGGATGAACTAGAGGTGAAACTTAATTCGAGAGGATTAATGTTTAGGTTTTTTGGGAAGTTAATGAAATCTATTTCGAAACCTTGGCACATGTATCCAGTTGGAGTTCTGTTTGGATTGGGGTTTGACACAGCGACCGAAGTTGCACTGTTAGCAGCTACTGCTGGTGCAGCAACCGCAGGCTTGCCTTGGTATGCCGTAATATGTCTTCCGATTCTCTTTGCAAGTGGAATGACACTTTTCGATACTTTAGATGGATCATTTATGAACTTTGCCTACGGCTGGGCTTTTGCTAATCCAGTTAGGAAAGTGTATTACAACATTACTATCACTGGGCTTTCTATCGCAGTTGCATTTTTTATCGGTTCAATTGAAATATTAGGTTTATTGGGAACCGAGTTTCATCTTAATGGAGTGTTCTGGACTTATATGACAGGTTTTGACATAAATAAAGCAGGAATCATCATGGTTGGAATTTTCGTAGTTACTTGGATCGTAGCTCTCAGCATTTGGCATTTAGGAAAGATTGAAGAGAAGTATGATCTGCTAACAGTGAAAGTTGACGATAGCGAAAAAATGTAGTACAACGCATCTATTCAGTGGTAGACTATAGGGGTATAGGGTATTAGTGTAGATGAGGTGAAACTATGAACCATCCTGGGTACAGTGACAACAAGGAATCTTTGCTCAAAAGACTCAAGCGAATTGAAGGACAAGTTAGGGGGATCGAAAAAATGATCGAAGACGATCGCTACTGCATTGATGTTTTGGATCAGATTTCTTCAATTAACGCTGCTCTTAAATCAGTCGCAGTGCTAATGCTAAGTGATCACTTATCACATTGTGTATCTTCAGCCATCAAAAATGGTGGTGAAGAAGCATCGTTGAAGTTGGCTGAAGCGACGCGATCAATTGAAAGATTGATTTCCAAATGATAGTCGCAACGTTAAGTACAGGCGTTATCGATAGTTTAAAATCAGCTTTCTATATGTTCTACGATACTTTTTGGGCTCTTGTGTTGGGATTTGGCCTTTCTGGAGCAGTTCAGGCATTTGTTTCTAAGGAGTCAATGAAACGACAGCTGCCTAATCATGGTCCCATGAGTCTCCTTAAAGCATCACTCTATGGAATTGCATCATCAAGTTGCTCGTATGCAGCGAGTGCTATGTCGAAGTCACTCTTTAAGAAAGGGGCAGACTTTATTAGCTCAATAGCATTTATGGTAGCATCGACTAATTTGGTCATTGAGTTAGGACTTGTCATAGTTGTTTTGATTGGATGGCAGTTTGTAATCGGTGAGTTTTTAGGTGGAATTCTTATGATAGTTCTTTTAGGAGTGTTGGGAGGCTACGTTCTAAATAAAAAAGTGTCAAAAGATGCGTTAACTCATCTAGAAAGTCTAGATATATCGACTTTTGAAAATGACGACCCAGCATGTTTAGTCGAAGTGGATGAGACTTCAAACATTAGAAAGCTATCTGGTTGGAGCGATGCGTCTACTTTTGCAGTTTCAGATGCGAAAATGCTAAGGAAAGAGTTGTTTATTGGCTTTTTAGTTGCTGGAATTTTATCTGCCACAGTTCCTACTCATGTTTGGCATTTGCTGTTCATCTCTAATCATGGTCAACTTACCAGTATTGAAAATGCTTTAGTAGGACCATTAGTTGCGGTACTTAGCTGGGTGTGTTCTGTTGGAAATATTCCTTTAGCTGCATCTCTTTGGGGTGGTGGGATATCGTATGGTGGAGTTATTTCGTTTATATTTGCAGATCTTATTTCAATGCCATTGTTATTGATATATAGAAAATTCTATGGTACAAAGATTGCTTTGAAAATCTTCGTCATTCTTTTTTTCGTAATGGCTATATCTGGCTACGTTATTGGTGAACTTATGTCTGTCGTTCATTTGGTGCCAAATCATGCCTCAACAAAGTTTTATTCTGAGAGCATCAAATTTAACTATTCACTAGTCCTTAATCTGATTTCACTTGTAATAGTAGGTGCTATATATTTTCTATATCGCAATCAGAGTCGATATGGAGGAGGAAAAAGTTTAGCAATTGATCCAATATGTAAAATGCAGGTGCGAAAAAGTTCAGCTCCAGCTATATACAAATCTGGAAGTGAAACGGTTTGGTTTTGTTCAGATCGCTGCAAAGAGACATACATTGAAAGAACTAAGCGAACCAATCTTGGAGTAGAAATCAAAAGTGTACCAACGAACAAAGAAGGAGAAAAGAACATGGGAGAAGAAGAAAAAGAGTACATTGATCCAGTGTGCAATATGGTTGTGGAACCAGAGAGCGCTGCTGGATCGGTTGAGTATGAAGGTGAGACTATTTACTTTTGTAACCTTGGATGTAAAGACAGATTCTTGAAAGAACCCGAAAAGTACATAGCTAAAAATTAAAACTTGGTTGTTTGCAGAAGTTGGAGATCGGTTTCATGCTGAATTTATCGTTTCTCTGCTGGGATATGTGCCAAGAGCTAGTTAAATAGCGACTTTACAGTCACGCCAAGTGCTCGGGCTAATGAAGCTTTTACCTCAGAATAGTCAGCGTCTTCCCCATTTGGAAATGCAAAATAAGAGCCGTATCTATCTGCAAAGAGTTGTCCGTCGCATACGGTTGTGCCGATAAAAACTCGTGCATAGGTTCTATTCTTTACTGCAAATATGATTTGGTAGACCCAACCAGAATTTATTGGACAAAAATTACCAATAAATGGCTGGTGGATTGGAAACATTTGGCAAGTAGTTCTGAATAGAGCCGTAAGGGAAGTTTTGTTGGTAATTGTCTTTGGGGTCGGAAGTTCATTCCCGCCACTAAGAGATTGACCAGGTAGTATTGAAGATTTTGGTTGACCTTCTGAGGTAATGGCCAACGTAGGTTGTGGCAGAGTTTTGCAAATACCTGGGTAACCTGAAGATGGAAATATGCAACTTGAATTTGATGGACATCGTAAGTTAGTCGAGCCACCATTTCCAATCTTGAAGGGTATTACTGGCCCATTATAAGTTTTCGCAGGGCTAGATGAAAGAGTGCTTGTTGACACCTTGCCTGCAGGAGAACATCCTGCAAGCATTAAAACGCCGGTCATAAGAAACAACTTCTGTGCAATTACAATTAATCGTTTCATGATGTATGCCATCAATGATTGGTTCATGATAAGTCATCCGAACCAAAACTCTTGCAATACAAAGAATCTACAATGTTTTGGTGAATGTAATTGCACTCAAGATCGTTCATGCTTGCATCTTGCTACGTTCCATCACGCCTAACCATCACGCCTGATCATTTTTGTGTATCGGAATACTGCTTATTACTCCGCAAGATTGCCATTCAAGCTGAACTTGCTCTCTTCGATACTCAATATATTTGCTTTTAGCCATCGTTTTTTCTATTAGACCTAGCGTAACAAATTCAAATTACGCATGCAGTATTGTCATGAAGTTACGTGGGGCTGGGTCTTTGATTTTTTGTCCTATCTATTAGACCGAAACCTTTGTCTAAGAATGTCTATGTTGCAATGAAAAGTTGATTGGCTCACAAACTGATCCCAGTCTTTAATGTTCATGTTGTAGGTTATGGCGATATCACTATTGGTTCTTGAACCTGGTAGTTTCTTGTCAAAGATTGATCCAAAATATTGCAATTAGTTAGATAATCCATGCTCTCATGAGCCAAATGACCCATTGATTCTAGATTGTTCGTAGAATTGCATGGCTAAATTGGTAAGTGTTTATTTTAGGAATAAGGGCGCGATGGTGTTACAGAAATTATAAACGAATCATTCGACTATTCCTACGCTGTATAGCTACAGGCATATATTTCTTTCGGCCCCCAAGAGATCATAAGCATTTAGCATTTGAAAGTGCAAACGAAATAGCAAGCAGCTAAGCAAGAACAAAATAGTATTAAATGTTAATGTTCTGAAGGTTAAAAATGTTGGATTTAGTATTAATACCTGTAAGTGTCAGGTTTGTAAGGACCTTCGACGGGAACTCCAATGTAATCAGCTTGTTCTTGAGTGAGGCTTGTAAGTTTGATTCCTAAAGCATCAAGATGAAGTCTTGCAACTTTTTCGTCCAAATGTTTTGGAAGTACATATACCTTGTTCTCGTATCGAGCAGTGTTTGTGAAGATCTCAATTTGGGCCATTGTCTGATTTGTAAACGAGTTTGACATAACAAAGCTTGGATGCCCAGTTGCATTTCCTAAGTTGAGAAGTCTGCCTTCTGACAAAATAATAATTGCATGACCATCTGGAAATATCCATTTGTCGACTTGAGGCTTAATTGATACTTTTTGAATGCCTTCAATCTTCGCAAGTCCTGCCATATCAATTTCATTGTCAAAATGACCAATGTTCCCAACAATTGCTTGATGTTTCATCTTTGACATGTGCTCTGCCGTGATGATGTCTTTGTTTCCAGTAGTCGTTATTATTATGTCTGCTCTATCTAAAATGTTTTCAAGAGTGTTTACTTCGTAGCCTTCCATTGCAGCCTGCAATGCACATATTGGATCAATTTCAGTAACTACTACTCTCGCTCCTTGTCCGCTCAGTGATTGAGCACATCCTTTCCCGACGTCGCCGTAGCCACAAACGACGGCAATCTTGCCTCCAATCAAAACGTCAGTTGCTCTATTGATCCCATCAATTAGGGAATGTCTGCAGCCGTACTTATTATCGAATTTGGACTTGGTTACGGAATCGTTGACATTGATCGCTGGGAAGAGTAGCTCTCCTGATTTTTCCATCTCATAAAGTCTGTGGACTCCAGTAGTAGTTTCTTCAGTAACACCTTTTATGCCGTTTGCCATACTTGTAAACTTAGATGGTTCTTCAATTAGACATTTTTGAAGGAGATGAAGAATTACCGCGTACTCTTCAGAGTCAGTTGCAGATGGTTCAGGAACATGGCCAGCTTTTTCAAATTCAACTCCTTTGTGGATTAGCAATGTTGCGTCGCCACCGTCATCTAGAATCATATTTGGACCACCCTCAGGCCAAGTAAGAGCTTTTTCAGTGCACCACCAGTACTCATCCAAAGTCTCACCTTTCCAAGCAAAGATCGGAACACCTTGCGGACTATCTACCGTCCCATTAGGACCAACGACACAAGCTGCTGCAGCGTGGTCTTGCGTTGAAAAGATGTTGCAACTTGCCCATCTAACCTCTGCTCCAAGCTCTACAAGTGTTTCAATTAATACCGCAGTTTGTATAGTCATATGCAATGAGCCAGTTACTCTAGCCCCAGAAAGTGGTTTCTTAGTTCCAAACTCCTTTCGCATAGCCATAAGCCCTGGCATCTCATGCTCTGCCAAAGTAATCTCTTGGCGCCCGTAAGAGGCTAAATGAACGTCTGCGACTTTAAAATCTTTGCTGTCAAGTACTGGCACTGGTGCTCCTTAGTTATTCCTTATAATAAATATATAGAATACATATCTTATATTTATTATTGGTATCAAAAAGAAATTTGTACTTATATTGATACCTAGCATTTAGATTATTAGTGTTGTGGCATAGTATATGCTGTATGTAGACCAAATTGGGGCTGTAGCTCAGCTGGCTAGAGCACCTGCTTTGCAAGCAGGGGGTCGTGGGTTCGAGTCCCATCAGCTCCACGAGAGAATTCCTGGTCAAAGGGGTTGTTTAAGAAGGAATAATTTCGTAAAGAGGTTCCTGAAACCCTCTGGAGATTAGATACTGGATTTTGGCGGATTCATATGAGGTCGGCAATAAGTTCTCGCTAGATGCAACTCCCTAACTAGTTGGCGGTACGGCTAATATTCATTAAGAACGATGGAAATACTTAATAACTGTTTTTATAAAGACCGAGTTCTTCTGAAACTTGTACAAGCTCGCCTAAAGCTTGGCGACGTTCATGCCGAGATTGTTCTCTGTAAGAGAGGACGTCCACCGTTCCCACGCGGCGATGGGTGCCTAACCGTGTTGAGTCCAGAAGACCTTTATCGATGAGTGCGACTACGGTGGGTCGCGATACATGAAGCAAATCGGTGATTTGACCAGTTGTTAGCTGAGCTGGTAGCGCAGTGATGTCCGCAGAAACTCCCGCACCTACATCGTTGATGAGATCGAGGATCCCGACTGCCAATTTAGACTCAATTTCACAAACTGCTCCGCCAAGTGCCGCCTCAAGGACTTTGAGTGCGAACACGGATAAATTTGTGGCAGGTTCCGCAGCTTTGGCAAAGATTATCATAACCATAGTCAATTAAATAAACGGAAGAAACAAAACTCCTAAATCATAAATTCTGCAAATTACTATTGACTATCAAATCATCCATTTGGTTTTCGGCTCTTTAGGTCTCGCTGCTAAATAACTTGCACGATTTCTTGTGTATCCTTGGTGGTCACTGTCATCGCAATAGCTCGAGTCAAATTGTAGTGGGCTCGTAGAATTCTACGAATTAGACCTTTCACTCTTTAACGTGAGTCTTGCAGCGTTGTCTCCTTGGACTCCAAAGTGCATGAAAGTTTTAGCTACTATGAATTTCCCACATGTATGAAGTCTTCTCCATCCGTTGCAACTGAGTGAGCGTTAGTGAGCGCACTCAATCGCACCCTTCTCAGGGTTCCTCAGTTCATGGTGAACTTCGGTTCTCGTCTCACCAGCCGCTGCCTCAGCAAAAGCCGGGGTCTTACACAGCCTCGCCCGGTATTCGGTCAACCGAACATCGGACCTGCCCTAGAAATGTTCGACGCAAATGCCTTAGTCCAAATGAGAAGCAAATGCAGAAAAGTGCCACGTTGAAATGACGATCTAATTAATATGCTAGCATTGATAGCAATTAAGGAGGTTCATGTGGCAGCACTAAGTATCAGGAACTTGGATGACAGTGTTAGGGACAAATTACGAATTATGGCTGCGGAACATGGTCGCTCAATGGAAGCTGAAATTCGTGAGATCCTTATAAAAGCAGTTGGGTCGCAAAATGAAGAAAACGGACTGTTTGTCACTTTTCAAGATCGTTTTAGCAGCATTGGTGGTATTAATCTCGAAATTCCACAACGCCTAGTTAATGCGCGATCGGCAAATCTAACGTCATGATTGTTGTGGACACCAATGTTCTATCTGAGTTAATGAAACCTTCGCCAGATGTCAAAGTGAGGGGTTGGATACTGTCTAGACCAAATAGTGAAATGTACACTACTCCTATTGCAATCTCTGAGATCCTTTACGGCATAAAAAGATTGCAAAACGGAAAGCGCAAAGAACTTTTACAGGCTACAGCCGAGGAAATATTTAGAGATTTCGAAGAGCAAATTCTGCCATTCGATCGTAGAGCTGCGGAGTATTACGCGTCAATTGTAGATGAACGGGATCGACTTGGACTTCCGATCGATGGGTTTGATGCTCAAATTGCTGCAATCTGTCGGACGCATAATGCGGTTGTGGCTACACGAAACGTCAAAGATTTCCACCATTGTGGAATCGACGTAGTTAATCCCTGGGAAACATAGTTCAATTTACATAAGTTTTAAACTTGATTCTAAAATCTTGAAATTTAGATTTGATCTCAATCTTCAGTCAAATAGGAGGACGTTTCCTTGTGGTCTAGACCGCACAAAATTGATGGGTGATATCGTGAAAAGGAGGTTCTAGTTAACCTTTTGCTGCTACTGTTCCAGCAGGCGTCGGCAATGTAGACATTACGGTACTCGGTGCAAATGGAACAAGCGTGTTAGTTCCTGGCGATCAGTACTCGTACCAAGGATAGATATAATTTGCCTATCTGTTAAGTGTTTGGCAGGTAGACACATTTTTTCAATTAAATCTGCTTTTCGTCTGGAAATTCCCTAATGCCTTCCTAAGTAGTTACAAAATGGGAGACAGCATGACATCGACTCGTTCAACTTTTTAATGTGTATTACGTGTGAGTATAAGGCATAACTGTTAAAGTTCTAACTTCAAGTACCTCGTTTATTTGCGGTTTAGAAGTTAAACGTGGGTTGGTAGCTAGTGACTGTCAGCGGCTGAAACGTTTAGGTTTGCCTTGCCCGCCTAAGTTTCCTTCGGTAACTGACCCCCCAATGTGACCGAAACATTGTAAAATTAATAACTTAAGATTTGTTATTGATAAAAGGGGATTTGTTTTGATGACGAAGAGGGGAGAA
>JAJYFT010000105.1 GCA_021790815.1 Actinomycetes bacterium | reverse complement strand
GCATGCTGGACTTTATTGTCGGGGTAGAGAAGTCTCGCTCCTACGGCCCCTATGTTGTCCCTGACAGCATGACTCGCCAGCTGCTTTAACCAGTTATCAGATTTTCCAATAATATCATTGTTTAAAAATACTAGTATTTCGCCGGTTGCGTGTGTAGCCCCGAGATTATTAAGTCTGGACCAATTGAATGGACCTTCGTCTCTTAAGACCAAAAAGTTATCTGGCAAGCGATTTAAAAGTGCTTTTGTTTCAAACTCAGTTGACCCATTATCGATGAGAATCCATTCAACTTGGTTTAGTCCTGTTGAGTCAACTAGGGAGCTAATCGCATCTCTGAGCATAGGCGCGTCATCTCGAAAAGGAATAATAACTGATGCTTTTAATTCTGAACTACAATTTCCCTCTAGTATGTAGCTGCCAAGGGTTTCTGAAGTTTTGACTTTTAGAGGCTCGTTTCTTCTAACAAGTGCATCGCTTAGTGCGCTTTCACTAGCTTTTATAGCCCAAGGTTTTGCATTTGCGTCAAGTGCTGCAGATCCTCGCACTCTACGCCAGTGGTAGAGAACCTTAGGAATGTGATGTATTTTGTTAGTTTTTTCCGTAACTCGCAAAGTAAGGTCGTAGTCTTGTGACCCATTCATCTCTGATCGTAAACCACCAACCTGATCTATGAGTGACTTTCTAATCACAGAAAAATGCGAAATATAATTTGTCGACAGTAGAAGCTCGGGTGACCAATCTGGCTTTAAAAATGGGTCTTCTCTTTTGCCAAAGGTATTTAGCTTATCCTCGTCCGAATATATTAGGTCAAGCTCTGGGTGCATTTCAAGAGCACTGTAAACTTCTTTAAGCGCGTCTTTGTGAAGCTCATCGTCATGATCCAAAAACCCAATAAATTTACCCTGAGTTTTTGAGATTGCAAAATTAGTTGCACCTGATATGCCGCTATTCTCGATGGAAAAAACTTTTACTCTTCCATCTTGGTGAGCAATTTTTCTCAAAAATGCACTTAAAATAGGTTGGCCTGAACCATCATCGACGAGCACGAGTTCAAATCTCGGATCACTTTGATTTTTAACCGACTCAATTGCACGCTCAAGATGGGTCATATGAGGTTTATAGATAGGAACGACTATTGAAATTAAAAAATCTTGCTTTGAACCGTATCTAGGCGTAAATAGAGATCTCAATAAACCAGTAAATCTAGATTTTGGCCCCACCGGCGTGTAAAAATCATATGCTTCCAGAAACCGTTCGTAACTTTGTGGATTAAGGTGGAGCGGGGGGTCTAACGGGGCCATGCCCGGGGAAGGAACTAAATCTTCAATGTGGGGCAAAGAGGCTTCTTGCAATTTTTCTATGGCCCAGTCGAGAGAGTTGAGCAAAACTTTTGAGGTGTTGCTAAAATTACTTACGTTCGGCATATTCTCAAGTATGACTCGTTCAGCCTTGTTTGGTGACTTGTGTGATCTTTGTTGAAAAGTGGAGTTGGACATAATGAATTTTGTAAAGTTTAGTAAAGGTAATAGATAAAAGTGATTTATATTGTTGAATGTTCTAATTCTATCAGCGATAGCAAAGAAAAAGTGTAAGAAATAATGAAACCAACATCGCGCTTGTTGCTTGGCCCTGGCCCGACAAATGTATCAGATGCTGTCAAAGACAGCGCTAAGCGTTATGAGATTGGTCATCTTGATCCAATTCTGCTCGAAATGCTGGATGAGATCAGTGAGAACTTTAGATATGTTCTTAATGCATCGGCTCAATTCTCTCTACCAATTTCGGGTACTGGATCAGCCGGCATGGAAGCATTAATAACTAATCTGGTCAATCGGCGTGACAGAGTATTGGTCGGTGTCAACGGTGCCTTTGGGTTAAGAGCGGTCGAGATGTTTAAGCGACGAGAGGCCGAAGTTGACATAGTTGAGGCTAGTTGGGGAACAGCGATTGATCAAGAAAGATTTATAAGTGAGATCGAAAAAAGGTCACCCAAAATTGCATGGATTGTTCATGCGGAAACTTCTACTGGCGTCAGGAATGACATAGACAGAATTGGTCATAGTGGGAATGACACAATTTTTATTGTTGACTGTGTAACTAGTGCAGGAGGGATTGAAATCAAGATGGATGAGTGGGGGATAGATGCGATCGTGAGCGCTTCGCAAAAATGTCTCGGGTCATATCCTGGATTAAGTCCAATTGCAATTTCGTCGAAGGGCATTGAATCACTGGTTGACAGCAAATCGTGGTACTTAGATTTAAAGCAAATTGCAGATTATGCTCTTAGAAGCGGGTCAAGAAAGTATCACCATACAGCACCCACTTCTTTGATAGCGGCTCTTTATGAAGCATTAGGCGAGATCAAAAGTATCGGACTTGAAAAAGTTTTGACACAACATGAACAAGCGGGACGTTTTTTATGGCATGAGTTGAGGAATATGGGCTTTGAATTTGTTGTGGATGAAAAAAATAGACTTCCGCAACTGACTACAATTTACTGCGGAGAGAGAATTAATGACGACGTGGAATTTAGGCATAAGTTACTTGACGAGTTTAATATTGAAATCGGTGGAGGGTTAGGTATTTTCCAAGGTAAGATATTGCGAATAGGGCTAATGGGACATAATGCAAATATTGAAACGGTTGACAGATTCCTAGAATGTTTTAGGAAGTGTCTAGATTGAAATCCTGGATTATTGGTCACCAATCACGTCATCAAGATAGTTCACCTCTTACTCTTAAAGGTCGGAGAGTTACTCTTCGCCCACTTTCATATTTAGATTATGAACAGTGGAATGAGGTGAGAACAAGATGCCATAGTTGGTTAACCAGATGGGAGCCAAGACTACCAAATGGACCTCATGTAGATGTGAGTGAGCTTGCTTTTAAGGCACGAGTTAACTCTATAGAGAGAGATCGTGAGCTAGGCACCGGCTTTGGATTTGGTATTTTTTATGAGTCGCATTTTGTTGGTGAAGTTAATTTATCTTCGATAATGCGTGGTGCATTCCAGTCCGGAACCGTTGGGTACTGGATAGATAAGAAGGTAGCGGGGAATGGATTCATGCCAGAAAGTGTTGCTCTAATCCTAAAGTTTGCATTTGAAATTTTGAACCTGCATCGGGTTGAAATTGCGATAGTTCCTAGAAATACGGCCAGTACACGAGTCGTAGAAAAGCTTAGGTTAAGATTTGAAGGACTTTCCGAAAGATTTCTATTAATTGATGGAGTTTGGGAAGATCACAACAGGTTTGCAATTCTTTCTGATGAGTGGCTCGAAAGAAGGCAAGAAATTGAAGACGAATTTATCGAATCAACGTAACGTTTTAGGTCTCATCAGGTAACCAGACCTGGTTTTTAAATAGTGGGTTCAGACCCATAATTACAAAAGGTTACCCATAGCAATGGTAGGATTTGTAAATGTTATGGTCAGATTATAAATTTAGTGATCTCGCCAAAGTGACTTCTTTCGACTCGGTTGTAAAAGAACTTGATAAGCTAAACGACTATTTGTACAAAATAATATGGATAACTTTTTGGTCTTCAATAACGCATACGAAGTTGTTACTCTCAATATTAAGGCATCTATAAATGACGGGGATTTCGAAAATAGTAAATTTATTGAAAAATTCACCGCAGGTTTTGCTCGATACTATTTTCACGCGATAGATCAAATATCTAGCGAAGATCCAAACACTGCCGAATCATGGAAAAAGTTCGCCGAGGTAGCTACTGTCGATACCGCACCTTAGTTTATCCTCTTGCTTATGAGGGCTAATGCACACATAAACCATGATTTGCCATTCACGCTTCTTAAATTCTTGGATGAGGGCGAAGTTACCCCATTATTGGGAGATATTGTTTGGCTGGATAAAATAATGATGAAAAGTGGCCGACAGATAATACCACTCTTTAATGAGCTTAATCGCATGTCCAATACAGTTAAGAATCGCCTTTAGTTTTTATACTACCGACCAACAATGTACCTAGTATTAACCTGGAGGATATTCGCCTGGAGAGCATTTAAACACATGTCAACTGGCAACCTAAACTATCAGGCGCATATAAAGCGTAGCAAGAGGATTGCGCAGCGATACCTGGCAATTGGGAACATATTGAGTCGAATTTAGGTTGGGAAGGGATTCAGCAGCCTTTACTGATCAGGATAAGATCAAGCTCGGCATGATTCACTTTGGGTTAGGTTGAAGACCAGAACGATCGAAAGGTGAATAGTTGCGAATTATCTTAGATGAGATGATATCTACCAAAGTTGTGTAACTTTTAATGAAATTAGTTGTAAGGTGCTTCACTTATGCATTTAACGAGAAAGTGATCGATATTCTTAGGTGCTATCTTGAATCTTTTGAAACAGTTTTTAATATACATCAAACTCTCAAATAAGAGTGTACTTAGGCTGTGAGCAGGTATTTTAGAATCTTTCGTGTAAATTGTTTTCGGGAAAGTTATTTTATTTAAATTGCGGAACTTAAAATTTGCTGAGTGGTAATTATAAGATTTATAAGAGAATCTGTGTTTATCGACGCTTGCTTGTCCACAACATAGGTACTTGCAAGGCGCAAAAAAAGGAGATTTGACAAGAAAAGTCCCGAAGGTCTCTCTACTTTGATAAATTTTTCATATGATACAAGATAATGTTTGTTTTTAGATGAAGCGAAATAATTTCTCTTCCACAAAAGCAATGGGTATTTTTAAGGGGATATCAAATCATATAAACAGTGAAAACGAGACCTCAGTTCCAACTACCCCTAAATATTGGGGAAGGTTAGCTGGATTGTTGATGATAATAATTTCGGTAATGAGTTTTGTTTTCCCTCCCTCAAGTCTTCAAAAAGTCAAACTTAGTGATATATATATCCTAACGGCCTTTATGTTCATTTTCGGGGTAATTTTTTACGTTTCTAAATGGACTTGGTGGACATTAAGAAAACAACTGGCTCTGTTTACCTTGGTTGCTAGTTGTGCTTTGGCAGCAATTGGCTATGCTTATGGACCCATCTACGGGCCCATAGAGTTAGAAATCCTACCGATGATTCTTGCGGTTTGGGTAGGTGTTACCCAACCTCAGTTCACCTCCTTATTCCTTTTCCCTGTAATAGCACTCGACGAGCTAACTCCAATTTATACGCTTAAGCAGTCAGTTGAAAAATCTTCTGTAATTGCTTTAGTAGTTGCAGTTAGTTATGTTGTTGTGGCTGAACTTTTAGGGAGGCTAATAAGTATTCTAAGACGAGCAGAAAGGGTAGCAAAAGATTCTGAGGCTATAGCTCGACAAAAAGAAGACGAAGCAATTTACAAAAGTGAGACACTTAGAGTCCTTTTTGAAACAAGTCCCGACATTATTATTATGCTTGATTTCGCAGGAACTATCGTAAAGGCTAGTGATTCTGCCGATCCTATTCTAGGCGAACTTTCGAGCACTCTTGAAGGGAAGAATATTTTGGAAGAAAGTATCATTGCCGAAGAATCGCTCGAAGGCGTTAAAGCTGCTACCTTTAAGCTTTTAGATGAGTCTTTAACCCAAGTCAGAGTAAGATTTAAATTAAACAAAGAAAAGTTTAAAAAAGATATTGTTCTAGAAGCTAATATCCGGCCGTTATTTGATCCAACTTTAAGGGTTGTAAATCTAGTCGCAGTTGCAAGGGACGTAACTGAACAGGCAAAACTTGAAGAACGCCTGAAACAAGCGATGGAAGATGCTGAATTTGCAAACAGGGCAAAGACGGATTTTCTCGCCCGAATGAGCCATGAACTTCGAACTCCACTCAATGCAATTCTAGGTTTTAGCCAACTTTTGGCTGGAGATGATTTGGATGACATACAAAAGGATTCTTTAGATCGAATCGTAGGTGCGGGTAAGCATCTATTAAATCTAATAAATGAGGTACTTGATTTGGCAAAAGTTGAGTCTGGTCACGTTTCGTTGCAGATAGATAAATTTAGTTTCAAGTCAATTGTAGACGATGTGTTTTTGCTAATGCTCCCATTGGCTGAGTCGAGAAATATTATAATTCATCCGCCAATATATAAGGTAGAAGAAGACTGTGGAGTGGTTGCAGACAAGCAGCGCTTGAAGCAGATTCTTATTAATCTAGTTTCAAATGCCGTTAAATATAATTCAGAAAATGGTTCTGTGAGCATTGAAATAGAAGAGTCTTATATGGATGAAACTAACTATGTCAGGTTTAACGTTATCGATACAGGTATTGGAATTAAAGAGTCAGACTATGCAAAAGTATTTACTCCTTTTGAACGCTTAGGAAAGGAAAGTTCTGGAATCGAGGGTACAGGTGTCGGACTTGCATTGTGCAAAGAAATAGCTGTGGAAATGGACGGGGATATAACTTTTGAAAGTAAATTAAATGCAGGAAGTGTTTTTACGCTTTCCCTTCTCCATTGTAAAATTGAACCAACGCTTAAGCTCTCAGAAAGTATGTCTAGTTATAGGAATAGAGAGCAAACTAACATTGGAAAGGCTGGGGTTAAAGACTATACAGTTCTTTATATCGAAGACATCTTAGAAAATGTTGTACTTGTTGAGAGAATTACTGCAAAGATGCCACAAATAAACTTAGTGACTTCGATGACTGGCGAAGATGGGTTGCGAGTACTAAGAGAAAGTCAGGTCAGCCTTTTGCTTTTGGATCTTCACTTGCCGGATATTCAGGGTGAGGAGATTCTGCGAGTTGTGCGCAGTTCTAGCGAAATAGCAGATCTGCCGGTAGTGATTGTTAGTGCTAGTGCTATGGAGGAAGATATTAAGCGTTTAATGTCTATTGGTGCAAATGCCTACCTAACCAAGCCGATTTCAGTATCTGAATTCGAAACAACGATTTCCCAATTTCTTTTCACTGTGTAACTTAGTTGTTTGAAGTTCATAAGAGCACGAGAAAATACTGAGAATTGATTGAAATTTAGCATATCGAGTGAGTTCAAGTCACGGATTAATATAACAGTAGGTCTACTGTTTCACAGGGGTTTTATCGAATTAACGAGCTAGATTAGTTGGTCACGAAAAAACTTGCTAGTTTTCGTTGACATGAATTTTAAGTTAGGCTATTCTTAAGATCGTAAACCCGCATTTAAATGCGGCATTAAAGAGGGAAACATCATGAGTTCGGAACACATTATAGAGTTGTCACATGTTACTGATGTACATGGACTTCATATTTTGGTTGTTGATGATGAGCCAAATAACGTTGTTCTACTGGAGCGGCTTTTGGCGCGTGAAGGATACACCAATGTGACAGGGGTAACAGATCCAGTAAAAGGCTTCGATATTTTCTCAACAATGAAAGTAGATTTAGTGCTCTTGGACCTAATGATGCCCGAACTTGATGGTTTTGGTTTCATGGAAAAGCTTGTAGAAGTGCACGGTTTAACATTTCCACTTCCAGTGCTTGTCCTTACGGCCGACATGACCGCTGAATCAATGAGGAAATCAATGAACTTAGGAGTTTATGACTTTGTAACTAAACCTTTTGATCCTGTTGAAATAATGCTTAGAGTAAGAAACGTCCTCGAAAGAACAAAACTTAAGTGGGAGCTTGAAAGTGCTTTAATTCAACTCGGCCAAAGATCTGCAAAGCAGTAGTAC
>JAJYFT010000104.1 GCA_021790815.1 Actinomycetes bacterium | reverse complement strand
TTCAGCTAGCGCAGTTATAGTTAATGTAACAGCTGTACACCCAAGTGCATGGGGTTATTTCACCATTTGGCCATCTGGAGGTGCCGTACCAACAACTTCAGCTCTTAACTTTTCTCAAGGTGAAAATGCAGTTGCGAATCTAGTTGAAGTTGGTATTGGTAGCAACGGAGACATAAGTATTAAGAATGAGTTTGGGAACACCGATCTTCTAGTTGATGTTGAAGGTTGGGTTGGGCCAGTTGCTAATAATTCAGGGCTATTTAATCCGCTTACACCTTCCCGCATCTTTGATACAAGGACAAATTCTGGCTTTCCAGGAGCAAATAGCACGTTGTCTCCTGGCGGGATAGCAACCGTAACTGTAGCGGGCAATGGTGGGGTGCCGTCATCAGGAGTTTCAGGTGTAGTTGCAAATATTACTGCCACAAATACAACATCGGCTGGTGGTTATTTGACAGTATATCCAACTGGAAGCACATTTCCGACAGTATCAAATGTTAACTTTGACGCAAATCAATCTGTTCCAAACAGGGTGATGGTAAAGTTAGGCACAAGCGGTGAAATAAACATCTACAACGCTCTTGGCACAACCGATGTGATTGTCGATATTTCAGGTTGGTTTACAGACACAACAACCTCATCTGGCTACCAGTTCCACCCTGTAACCCCTACTCGGATCTTTGACACACGTATGCCGGCAAGCAGCGGTTACCAAGGTGGAGATACCCCTCTTGCCATCAATCAACCATTTACCGTTCAAGTTACCCAAGCCAACAATGACGGAGTGCCCACAAATGCTGCGGCAGTGGTTGGAAATCTCACTGCAACCAACACTGTCTCAAATGGTGGTTACATGACAGCCTATCCGTCAAATGTGTCCATCCCAAAAACAAGCGACGTTAACTGGTTCGCGGGTGAAACTGTTCCCAATATGATTGTTACCCAATTAAGCTCTAGCGGAAGTGTCAATGTGGTAACTGAAAACTCGGTTACAGATGCAATTATCGATGTAACTGGGTGGTACGGTTAAATAGTAGTGTGAAAACACTTAGCGTAGGCGTTACCCAGTCAGATGCTGATTAAACATTGATCTCTATGGTGCCTTTCGACTAAGGTGTGTTTTTATCAACTTTAGCTATGACCATGGAGTTTTGTTCGGGTATGAAAAACTGGGCTTAGTAGACAGAAACCAAATACACCTGCCGTGAGCGGAACTAAACCAACTAATGCTAGCAATACCCAGTAATTCCCTTCTGCTAACCCAACTACAATTAGCGCTATACCTAGCAATATTCTCAACACTCTCCCACCTTTAGCCTGCATGAAATCAACGAATTTCATCGTTAGCCTCCTTTTCTATATACCCTTATAGGTATATATTGTCCAACGTTTTTTTTGCTCTATTATTCCCTTAACGGTTTCAGATAAAACTGCACCATTTATGTTGGCTGAGGTTCAAAACAACCGATCTCATCTAAAGCATCTTACATACTGCAATTTACTGTTCTTTAGATTCAACTAATTACCTCAAGAGAACCACTTTTTGATGACTACCACAGTCCAATATGGAACATAAAATAGCTAGTAAGACTTAATATTTACCTCAAAACTGAACCCATTATAAGATAAATACATTTAAATGATCTATACCAATTTTATTTGCATCTTTGAATTTAGCTCATATCGCAATAGATTGTTTTGCAATTTTTTGCTAGACTTTATTTATTGATATGAATCCCAATTTCGGCAAAGATCCAAATTCTTTCCCAATTCGAAATAAACGCTTCTTTTTAACACGCCTACTTCTTTCAATACTATTTATAATTTTATCAATTACTCTTATATTGCGACTTTCAACTTCTACGACTTCGTCCATTAAGCGCCAAACTTTTATCAAAACCACTACCACGAGCAAAACTTTGAAACATGCTAACACATCTACTTCGGGGAGCATCTCACAACCTACCCTTCCATCAAGTACAACTTCTGCAACCTCACCTCCAGAAACTAAACCTTTACCAACGTTAGCAACGCCACTCACAATAACAGCTCCGGCGACTACGCCAACTACCGTCTTGCAAAATGACAGCTCTTCTCTAGGTAACAGTATCGCTTCTCTAGCAAGTAGCTTTGATCAATATCATAGCGCGTTTATTGAAGCAAACCCTGGGTCAGGTTGCAACCCATTTTCATACTATTTTCGCAGAGGTGACCCTTCTGTGTCCTGTCCGCCTGGCATGGAGGCCAACTATTGGTGCGCTGATTTTGCGGAGTGGATTTGGGTGGAAAATGGGGTAAATGGTGAAGGTATTAACGACGCGGCTATTTCCTTCATATCGTGGGGAGAAGACCATCCCGGGTCTCTCCACCTAGGCACTAGCTACACACCACAAGTCGGTGACGCTGTTGTTTGGGGCGACATTGCGACATTTATTGGAACCCATGTCGGAATCATAGTTGGTTCTCAAGACGGTCAGATTGAAGTTGTCTCTGGGAATGCGGGGCCGGCAATTTATAGTGGTTCAGTTGCTAGAGTCTGGAACTCTGGTTACATTGATCCTTCGACATCAGTAGCAGATGGTTATCCTATTATTGGCTATGTAACCCCATAGATCAACGCTTTCCGCTAGTCAAAACCTTTTATTTGATTAACAATTAAAAATATTGTTCAAAGCCAAGGTCATATGCGAAGAGGAACTAACGCTCACTTATTTACATAGCCTATAGCTACAACATGTCTCGCTCCCTAGATATGAGATAAAGGTTATGAATAACTCAAGAGATGACCTATCTAGTTGTCTCATTTAAAATATCAAACCAATGTTAACTTTTAGTAGAATTTGCTCGCTCTCGGGATAAATTCAAATTCGCATTTTAGGGCTAAAGGACACCAAGCAACAATCATTTAGAACTAGGCAAACAGGACCTAAATGTAAATTAAATACAATTTAGAGTTGTGAATCCAAACAAATAAGCGTTACCAATCATTGGCGATTAGCTCCTATATTGAGATGCTATAAAACACATTGGAGTTTCTTCCATATCCTGTTGGGTTAAAATATACATATGGAACTTTGAATACCAATAATTAGCTTCTCAGGAATGACACTATTATTGTTAGCATGAATTTTCTAAATTCTGATGCCTTAAACCTACTAGATGGAGCTGTTCTTATTAGGCACAGTAAAACCTAGCTAGCTACAACAAGAGAATAACCACAAAAACGAGAAATGAGTGAACTTGAAAGAGAATGGATTTATAACAATTTTCCATTTCGACAGTAATATTGAGCCTACAATCTCATCAACAGCAATAGTGAAATACCACCACTTTGACTAATTCAAATCGATCATCGGATGAAAAGACCGCTGCGGTTATCCGAGCCGAACGCATTAAAAGTAACGTTCCAAGTTTGATTGCAAGAATGTGCTTGCGAGGTTGGCCACTTTCGCTTTGTGGATACCTTTGTCTCAGCCTTTTCACAAATTGGCATGCTGTTTCAAATGTCACTACACAGGCTTCATGCGGATGTGGCGACCCGGGATTATTCATGTGGTTCTTAGCTTATCAAGCTCATGCAATTGTTCACCTTCAAAACCCTTTCTTTTCCTCATATGTATGGGCACCATACGGTGCAAATTTGATCGATAGTACAAGTGTGATCTTGATTGGATGGGTTGTAGCTCCAGTTACACTTTTATTTGGTCCAATCGCTTCTTTTAACGTCGTCATGGTTGCTTCACCATTGCTAAGTGCTTTAGCTGCTAGGTGGTCTTATAAAACGATATTCCCTAGTGGAAGTGGATATTTTGTTGCTGGGTTATTTTTTGGCTTCTCTCCATTTGCATTTTCCCACCTTGCCTTTGGACACTTTACGATGACACTGATTGTATACGTGCCAATTACCTTTGGCCTGCTCTACCGGATATTGGTGACTCAGCAGCGAATATTTGTCGACTCAATTTTACTGGGACTCGCAAGCGTCGGCCAGTTTTTTATTTCACTGGAAGTTTTAGCGGAAACAATGATAGCAATACTGATAGCTTCAGCGGTTGCGTTAGTACTTGGACTGCATAAGAACATATCGCTGCGAGCACCCAGCAAAGGCCTACTTGTCACGGCAATAATAGCGATTTTGGGTTGGACATATCCAACATGGTACTTCAAGTTCGGGCCTCAACATTTAACCACAAATCCTTGGCCATATTTCAAACCCCACGGTCAAACTTACAATTTTCTTTGGAATGCAACCCCATACCTAAAGACGGTTGCTCATAGTGCAGTATTTGGATACAGTGGTCACCTAGGCCCGTACGGGGGTTATTTGGGATTTGAAGTTTTGACCATTTTAGTCGCAGGCTTGATCGTAGCCCTTATTAGGTGGCCCCGCACTATCTTGTGGGGGATTCTTTTTCTTATTGTCATCAGTTTATTCATGCTTGGAACTTCATTAAACAACCGCAATAAAACCGCTACGTCAGTTGTTTGGCTGCCATGGTCACTTTTTACACATATACCATTTTTGCAAGAGGCCTTGCCGAGCAGGTTGGTAATCGATTTCTGGTGGATCATAGGGTTTTTAATCTCGGGTGCCTCTACCGCAATCGGACAAAATGAATTCGTAGCTAAGTTAATCCGCAGAAGAAGTAAATGGAAAAAGATAGTGACAGTTGGATTGTCAAAATATGGATACTCAATTATCTTATTAGTCGCTGGTTCTGCATGGTGGGGCTACCTGCCACTAAGCACAACTACAGTCTCGACACCACCTTGGTTCACTGCCGCCTTACCACACGTTCAAACAGGTAGCGTGGTCCTCACACTTCCGATACCTTATGGCGTATCGGGCTCGAGCCCACTACTGTACCAAGCATTAACTGGATTCAAGGTTAACCTTGTTGGTGGAGACTTGATCTTTAGCCCAACTGAACCGACAATTCCTCCACATCATGATCAAGACATCATGGCAAAAATTGCCACAGGAGGAATCGGATCTATAACTCCAAAACAGTTTAGAATGTTTCTTCAAGCCCACCGTGTGCAAGCGATTATAATGCCTCATAACGGCTGGGATCTCTTTGTACGCTACCAGTTCTTTAAAACATTCCATAAACTATGTGCGATTTTTGGAACTGGTTCAGCAGCAGCGACTGTTTGTTACGTGCCTCCGTTAAATTGACGGAGCTTTTTACAAGCTTCTTGATAAACAAATGCCCGGCAGCCAGATAGATACACCTACTGTTATGACCTTAAACGAAACATAAATCTATCCAATCAAGGTTTAGAACATTTCCTATAATGTTCGGCGTCCTCAAAACGTAGGCTTACCTAGTTTAAAATAAAACTTTGCGTGAATTTTAACAACTGTAAGCGATAAGGCATAAGTTGCAATGCTAGATTGAGGCCTAGCGGTTCCACTCACTAAAATCGCCCTAGATGTATTTATCACTTATAGCTCAAGTTTACCTTGACCGATTTCCAATAAATCAAATAACTTATCTTCATGATTTCCATTAATCTCTATGATTTTTATTCTTGAAGAAGTCCCAGATATAATTTTCACTTCTCTTCCCTTTGTGCCGAAGGTACTGGCTAAAAGTTTAACTACTGCTTTATTCGCTTGGTTTTCTATTGGAGACTCCGCAACTTTGACCACAAGCATCCCATTTACTTGTCCACCTACTTCCGAGAATTTAGATTTTGGCTTAACAAAAATTTTGAATTTCATTGATTACTAATTACCAATTTACTCATATATTTGACGAAAGACTTCCAAAACTTTAATAAGTACTTGACTATCCCATCTTACTTTTGGCGCAAGGTTATCGCCTCTAAATTCACAGAAAACTAATCACGCTGCCTATCTAAATTGAGGCAGGTTCATTTACATCGACGACCGTGCCATTTACAGCTGTTGAATTGCGGAGTGAATCGTAAATTGTGATACCTTGGGCAATTAATCCGGCCAACATCTCACTTATGCCTTCAGAACCATTCAGTACAGTCAAATTCGAACTTGCAATAGCTTTGGCTGAAACTTCTACTAACGTTGGAAGCTGTTCAATTAATAAGTTAGCAGCAATTAAGGATTGATTTCCATTTGCTAGAGACATTGCTTTTACTTCATTCGCCTCCGATTCGGCCTTTGCAATCTCTCGTTCTTTGTAAGCCTGGCCATCAGCTAATGCCATCGTGGCATCAGACTCCGCTCGTGCTCTTTTGAGCTGAGCTTCCGCTTCAGCCTCTGCAAGAGCGCGTATCTGAGAAGACTTTGCTTCAGTGTTAAATTTAACTTCATCTCTATGTGCCTCAGCTTCAGTTCTCAACCTAAAAGCGTCTGCTTCTATCTGCATTTTCGTTGAATCTCTTGAAGCTTCTGCGAGTGTTCTTTGGCGATACGCTTCAGCATCCGCCGGTCTCCTAATTTCTGATTCAAGTTTCTTATCTGTAAGCTGAGACATTCTCTCTGCAACAGACGTCTGTTCGGCAATAACTTCCTGAGACGCTTTTGCCTGTGACAGCGGGCCAGCTTGCGACGCTTTTGCTTTTGCTTGTTCAATTTCTGCGGTAAAACCAGCTTCTTTAATTTGCGTGTCACGTACAAATTGGGCCTTTAGAGCTAATGCTTCCTGTTCTTTTTGTGTCGCCTCTTGATCCGCTTTTGCAGCAGCTATTCTCGCTAAACTCGCTACTTGTGCAGCATGAGGAGCTGCAATGTTATTAATATAACCTGTCTGATCATCTATCTCTTGAACTAAAAGTGAGTCGACAACGATCCCCATCTTTTCCATCTCTGAATGGCTGCCATCTTTTACCTCTTGAGCTAATCGATCTCTTTCTCTTATAATTTCTTCTACGGTCAAACTTCCAATAATTGATCTCAAGTGACCCGCAAAAATCTTTCCCACTAGCTGACTCATCTGAGCCTGTTCTGAAAGAAACCTCCTCGCTGCATTTGAAATTGAAATCGGATCGTCTCCCACCTTGAAAGCCGCTACCGCCTTAACCATAATTCTAATTCCTTGCGTAGTAATGCACTCTTCTACTATCACTGACTCCTGTAAAGCCAAGGTTAGATATTTGACGCTGTGTTTAATAGGTATTATTAAAGATCCTTTACCTGTTACAATCCTGAAAGCGGTAACGTCGCCAGACCTCCTTCCTCCGGATATTAGCATCGCTTCATTAGGTGCGGGTACTTTCCAAAATAACATTTTACCTCCAATTTAACTAGAATTTTGTCACCATCACAGTTCGCGCTGACAATTTATCCACAACAACAACCTGAGAATGTTTCGGAATTGGCTCATCTGAAATCGCAGTAAAGGCTTCTGAGCCACCTCTGACCTGAATTATCACTTCTCCCGGTTTGTCTACTGAAATTGGAATCGAAATCAACCCCATTTTCCCTACCAAATCTTGATCTCCTAATTCGGACACCGAGTTTTCTCCATTTCATCTCGCAACTATTGCACTTTAAGATTAACACAAGGTTACATTTCACACAACAGGAAGGCATTTTGAAGATCAGATGAAATATTAGTTTTGAACTTTTGAGGTGAGCGGATTTAAAATCTGCGTACAACGATAAACTAATTTTTTTTCGGTCGACTTAGGATTAGCCAGGTTTCTTAAGGTGAAACAGGCTACCATTAGGAAGTACATACTGCTCATAGACA